>DATIRX010000328.1:0-3078 GCA_035469225.1 Bryobacteraceae bacterium | reverse complement strand
CCGGCGAAAACGAAGGATCCGTCCGCGGCAGACGTACTACTCTTGTTTGTGCTCCGCACGAAAACAAACGAGGCGCGCTGTTCTGCCGTAAACTCATCCTGAGCGGCAAGGGAACGCAGCCGTACTTCGGCTCCGCCCACAGGGTTGCCGGTGGTATCGACAACACGTCCCCGGACGTTCGTGCCGTGCCGGCTCAGGATCAGCACCACACCTGTCAATTCGGAACCGTGCAGGTTCAGCGTCCCCGACGACGACATGAGCCACCCTTCATCTTCCACATGCAGCACGAAAGGCCGGCCTTGCGCTACCGCCGGGATCGTGAAGTCCCCGATATTGCCCGCGGCATCGCCTCCAGACTCCTCCGCAAGCCGCCAACGCCGTGCCTCTCCCCTGTAGTCCACCCACACCCGGGCACCCGGGACGGCGGCGCCGTTTTCATTGAACACATGACCCGACACCGAACCCGCGGGCGCGAGCTGGAACTGGACCACCGGGTTCCCGGTCCCGGGGTGCACCACGAGTTCACGCTCCTCGGAGACGTACCCATCAGACTTGGCCACCAGCAACACACGTCCAGCGGCGACGTCTATGGCGAACTGGCCTTGTGAGTCGGTGGGGATGGGGCTAATTCGGACAGGCCCGTCTTTTACCACCGTAATCACCTCGCCGCGCAACGGCGTTCGCCCACTGGCGATTCGGCCCGTGATGCGAGCGCTAGTCTGAGCGCAAACGGTCGCAGCCGCGCAGAGCGCAACGAATAATAGCTTCATGACTTCACCTTCGCCTTCATTGGCACCTGTATTTCGGATCTATCTGCGCATACCAGGCGCAGGTGTTGTACCGATCCAGAAAAACGCCATAGTTGGATGCCATGGCGAATTGTGCGTTCACCTTCGGCGGCCATGATGGGCTGTCGTAGAGATTGGGGCTGACCCATTCACTGCCCGCCGCCGGGCAATACCACGGCGTACAGTTCAGCGGAATCCAGGTTGCGGGGAAGTAGATGGTCTGGACCAAGTCGTCACAACAGATCGGGTCCAATTCATAGAGCGTCATATAACTCGAGCCTAGCCAGATGCCCTGGAAATCCGTGCATCCACCGGCGTCACAGTAGCCGTCGCCGTCGGCGTCGTATGGGCATGTCGCAGCCACTTCACCGTAGTAGGTCCCCAGCACATTCACGTCGGTTGCGCTCTCTTGTTCCGAGCAAGTCGGCGAGTTGTAGAGAGAGCAGTTCGGGGGCCGGTACTGTGCCACATCGGTGCAGCTGTTCCACTCGTACCAGCCGTCTCTGCAGTCATATTTCCAATTGCCGTAGTTGTCGCATACCCAGCGATTCTGGCACCAGCCGTCGAACTGGTGTCCGTTGCGTTTGGAGCCGAACGGCGAACTCGCGCCCCAGTTGCCAAAAGGCGCGCTGTGAATGCCGCCCGGGCATTCCGAATGGACCGCGCCGATCACGGTTCGCTCGCGGTTGAGCCCGCCAATGGAAAATGCGCACGTCTGTGCCTGTCCTTCAGCCGCCATCCACGCGACTGCCAATACCATACCAATGCCATGTTCCCACTTCATCTGTTACCACCTAAGATTCGTTCGACCGCCGATTCCAACTCGGCAGCGCTCGCAACCGGTTGCCGGTTGACATAGAAAGCAGGCGTTCCTGAAACACCCACGGTGCGACCTAAAACAATGTCTTTACGGACGCGCTCCAGCGACTGCTCTCCCTTGATGCACATTTCGAACTCTGTTGTGTTCAAACCGCTGTCGGATGCGGCGACACGTAAAGCCGCATCGCCCAGAGGCGGCGCGGCAGCGAAAATCCGATCATGCACCGGCCAGAAGCGGCCTTGGAGGTCGGCGCACACCGCGGCGCGCGCGGCGGGCAACGCGCCCGCGTGGCGCTCCAGCGGGAAATGGCGAAACACCAGCCGCACGCGCCCCGGCCAGCGATCCAGAATGCGCTTCAGGTGCGGCTGTGCTGCCTGGCAGTAGGGACACTCAAAATCCGCGAACTCTACGATGGTCACGCTTGCGCCCGGATCTCCCAGTGATGGCCCCTCCTGGGCGGCGAAGTCGAGCTCGGCCAGACGGTCATCCACCAGCTGGTTGCTAATCTGGGCCTGCCGGCGCAAGCCCTGCAACAAGGCGTTCAGCGCGGCCGCGCGCCGATTATCTTCGAGTGTCCGCCGGATCCGATACTTGGCCTCAGCGGGCAGCACTCCAGGAAACTGCTTCTGGCTCTCTACATATGCCTGGTCTACTTCCGCGGAGGAAACTTCCACTGATTCCACGTTCCGGCGCAGGTAGCCGTCGGTGTCCGTTCCCTCCTTCCGGGCTGCCTGCTCTAGCAGTAAGTTGTCAATCAGCTTGTTCAAAGCCGTCTGACGCAATTGGCGGGCGCGCTTCTCCATATCTTCCAACTGCGTTCGCACAACAGCATCGAGTTGGTCAGACGTTATATTCTCGCCGTTGACGGTTGCGATAACGCGATCTGCCCCCGGTGGGCGATCGTCCGCCCAAGACAGGAGAACGCTGCAAGCGATGAAACTCAAGGATGGAACAAGCTTGGCTGGCACGGCACCTTACCTTAGGTAGACGCTGCCGGGTGCGCCGAAGGAGGAGTTCGCAGCAGGAGGGTTTTTCCGGCCCCGTCTCCAGGATCGCTTTGATCCGTGATCAGAATATCACCGGCATACGGCATCGTCAATCAGATTCAGACTGTTACATCCTTAATGCACGTGCCCAGCAATCCTTCGCACGGCGGCCGTCGCCGGCCCGCTTGAACCTGCTACACGAAGCTGCCAGCCTGATTTTGTCGGCGAATCCCTCGCTTGCTCCGTACGACTCGAAAGTGGGCAGCGCCGTGCGGATCTGACGAAGGTCGGCCATATCCCAAGCTCCACAGGACGTGAGCAGGCGAAAGGAGTTCGCCAATACTGTTTGAAGATCCTGCCTTGTCGCCAAGGGGCGACCTAAAAGGCGTATGGTAGAGGTTTCGCCGCCACTCGCCTCCGCGCCATGGAACTGATCACGATTCAAAACACCTACCATCGTTTTCGGGGTTTTGTCTACCAACAC
>DATIRX010000327.1:0-2109 GCA_035469225.1 Bryobacteraceae bacterium | reverse complement strand
TGAAATCCATCCGCCGCCAATCGAGCCGGCCATGGACGCAGTGTAGATCACCACGAGCGGCAGCCCCAGATCGGAAAGGTCGACTGCATACGTCCGGTTCAGGAAACCCGGCAGCCAAAACAGGTAGAACCACCACACCGGATCGGTGAGGAACTTGCCCAGCAGAAACGCCCAGGCCGCCCGGTTGGTAAGCAGGCCCGCATAGGATGCCGGCTGCGGGGATTGCGCGTCCGCTCCCGAACGAATCAGGTCGTGTTCCGCGGCGGAGAGAAGCGGGTGGCGGCCGGGCTCGCGATACAGCCAAAGCCAGGCGACGATCCACAGAATCCCGGTGGCTCCCGTGGCGAGGAACGCGGATCTCCACCCATAATGCAAAGCGAGGTAGGGAACGGCCACGGGAGCCAGCAGGGCGCCGATATTCGCCCCGCTGTTGAAAATCCCGGTGGCCAGGGCGCGCTCACGCTGCGGAAACCACGCCGCCACGGTCTTGAGCGCGGCCGGGAAATTCGCCGACTCGCCCAAGCCCAGCGCGAATCGGGCCGCTCCGAAACCCAGCGCGCTGTGGGCCAGCGCATGAGCCGCGGCGGCGAGGCTCCAAACGACTACGGCGATCAGGTACCCCAGGCGTGTGCCGAGATAATCGATGCCGCGTCCCGCCAGCGGCATCATCAGAGCGTAGGCCAGCTGGAACGCAAAGACGATCCATCCGTAGCTGGATTCGGTCCAGCCCAGTTCCTTTTCCAGGACCGGCTTCAGAAGCCCAAGGACCTGGCGGTCGATGTAGTTTACGGTTGTCGCAAAGAACAGCAGACCGCAGATGTACCAGCGCAGGTTGGCGACGGTAGCCGCTGGGGTCCGGCTCGGGAGCTTGGGGAGAACGGTGGCCATGGTACCGATCAGCCGCGTCTCACGATTTTGGCACTGACCTTGGCATCATGCAAGACCAGGTCCTGAACCTTTGTGACCACACCCCATGTCAGACCCATGGTAAAAGGCGTAGCGCTCCACTTGCAGGAGTCGATATCGACTCCTGCGCGATTTGCGCCGTTGGCCTGGATGGTCAGGTTAAGAATCGAGAGGTGTTCACCTCATCAACCGGTACTTCGCCGAAAAGCCGTCCCAGCGGATATCGCGGCAGGGCGGCACCCACGGCGCGTGGTTTGCAGGCGTCTCGACCTACCTCAAAAGTCGAGGCGCACGTTGAGTGTGATGGTCCGGCTTCCGCTAGCCGTCGTAATGGTGCCGAAGCTGGTTCCGTTGATATTCGTATTCGGGTTGCCCCAGATCGGAGTGTTTAAGAGGCGGACCGCGTCGGCGCGGAAACTGAGGTTCCAGCCCTCACGGATTCGCACCTGTTTATTGAGCGACATGTCGAACCCGAGGTTGCTGGGCCCTCTAAAACCAGGGAGGTTCTGCGCCGTGTTTCCGGTCTTTCCAGGCTGCGGATTTTGAAAGATGATGTTGCCGGCGCTATCCACCACCACCTGGTTTGTGAAGCGTGTGGGCAGAGTCGGATCGCCGCCGAAGTTGGGCTGCGGAGCGGCTTTCGTGGAGAGGCCTCTGAAATACTGCACGACGCCGTTGGCTCCGACTTGAACTTGTTGCAAATCGGCCGGCAAAGCACCCACTAGATCTACGGTATTTGCGTCTGCTGCGCCCGGGCGAAGGTACATCGACGTACCCACATTGCTCGCGAAACTCAGCGGCGATCCAGATGCCCAGGAGAAAGAAGGAGCAACCTGCCATCCTCCGATGATTTGCCGGACCCAAGAGGGAGTATTTCCTAACATCCCTCCCCGGGAGCCGAAGGGCACATCATAGGTCATGTAGGCTTTGAAAATGTGCGGCCGGTCAATGCTCAGCAATCCTTTGCTCAATTGCCGGTTCCGGGGATCGCGAATCCCGCCTGTGTCTCCCAGCGTTTTGGAGTAGGTATAGCTGAATTGACCACTGAGGCCATGACTTATACGCTTGGTGATCTGTGTTTCCAGGGCGTTGTACGTTGAGTTGCCGTTGTTTCCGCTGAGCCCCACATTACCGAATTGCGGATTTACCACGATGAAGTTCTCCGGCAAGCTGCCATTCCGCAGAATACCGCCGTTCACGCCG
>DATIRX010000326.1:0-7727 GCA_035469225.1 Bryobacteraceae bacterium | reverse complement strand
ATATCCGCCGCCACCCAGACCTTGTTGATCTTCACTTTGCTATTGGCGTCGACGGTCAGATCGACGACTTCGGCAAAGTATCCGCGATGCGCGAACTGGAACGCCACGCCCAGGGCCCGGCCCTTGGGCATGTTGCGCTTGCTGGCCCAGCCGGATTTTTCGCGAACCAGCTCCAGCACCCCGCGCATACGCGAGGCCACGAAGTCTTGATCCGCCGGAGTCCCCAGGCGGGCCTGTCCCACCAGGTCGATCCTAAATTGCAGCGGGTCTTTGCCCGCGGCATGCGCCAGCTCGTCGATAAAGGATTGAAACACGAAGCAGAATCCGTTGCTGCGCGGCGCACGCATTGCTCCGGTGGGGAAGCCCAGCGGCATCAGCGTGGACTGGAATGAGAAGTTGGGTATGAAGGTGGCCGGAAACTCGTTCTGGTTGATATTGGCCTGCGGCGCGAAGCGCTGGCCTTCGCCGAAGCTCACGTAGTGATTGCGCCAGGCGACCAGTTTTCCCGAACCGTCCACGCCGCCCTTCAGGTAATGGAAGCCGCCGGGACGATAGAAGTCGTGCGCCATATCGTCTTCGCGGGTCCACAGGACCTTCACCGGAACACCGGCCTGCTTGGCGATCCACGCGGCCTCGGCCACATAGTCATTGGTCAGGCGGCGTCCGAATCCACCGCCCCCGCGCACCTGATGGAAGATCACGTCGCTGTTCTGGATTCCGAGTGTCTGCGTCGCCACCTGGAGTCCGGCCGCGGGGGTCTGGCTGGGCGCCCAGATCTCCAGCTTGCCGTCTTTGAAATGCGCGACCGTGTTCTCGGGCTCGAGCGGCGCGTGAGAGATGAAGGGATACGAATAGGCCGCCTCCACCACCTTGGCCGCGCCCGCGAGCGCCGTCTCAGCGTTGCCGTCGTTCCTCAGCGAAAACCCCGGGGGCTGTTTGGACAGTTCTTCGGCCTTTTGCGCGAACCCCATCGTGGATTGCGCCGCGGTGGGACCCTCATCCCAGACCACCTGAAGTTTCTTGCGCGCCGATTGCGCCTGCCACCAGGTTTCGGCGAGGATCGCCACCCCAGACAACAATCCGGTGAGCTGCGTCCCGCCTTCCACGATGAACGCCTGTTTTACGCCGGGCATCGCTTTGATCGCGTCCAGATTGGCGCTTTTCGCTTTGCCGCCGAACACAGGACATTTTTCGTAGACGGCGTAGAGCATCCCGGGAACGGTGAAATCGATGCTGAAGATGGGCTTGCCGGTGACGATCGAAGGCACATCCACGCCCTGGAGGCGCTGGCCGATAATCTTGTAATCCTTGGGATCCTTCAGCTTCACGGATTTCGGGTCGGGCAGAGGCAGCGTGGCTGCCTTGGCCGCCAGCGCGCCGTAACCCATCGTGCGATTGGTGGGGCCATGCGTGACTTTGCCGGACGCGGTCGAAAGCTCCGACTCGGGGACGCTCCAAGTCTGGGCCGCCGCGGTTACCATTAACTGGCGTCCGGTAGCGCCCACCAGACGCAGCGGATCCCAGTTGACCGGCGTAGAGTTGCTGCCGCCCGCCGATTGCGGACCGTACTTGGCCTGATCGAGATCAGCCAGCTTGATTTTGACGTCCTTCCAGTCGACGTCGAGCTCATCCGCGATGATCATCGGCAGGTGGGTTTGGGAGCCCTGCCCGACCTCGGGATTCTTGGCCAGGATGTTGACGGTCCCGTTCGCGTCAATGCGGATGAACGCGTCGGCTCGCAGGGCAGCGGCTTGCTGGCCCGGTGCCTGGGCAGCCAGAGGCTCCGTATAGAGACTGAGCAGCATGCCGCCGCCCGCTGCCGAAGTTACTTTAAGAAAAGACCGGCGATTCATCAGTGTGGTGTTCACAGGGACCTCCCGCTCTCACGACGTTATCACCGCCGTCAGGCAGGGTCAAACGGCGCTGCACGGCAACCTCTTCGCCAAAAACACGCTCGCCGCTCCCGGTATTCGGAAGCGGCGAGATGTTTACTAACCTGGTGATGAGCTTAGAACGAGAATCGCGCAACGATCTGGCCGCTGCGCGGTTGGGTTCCAATACCATTCACGGTGTTGACGAAGCCGAAGCCGCTCGAAAGCGCACCAAGCTGGCCGTTCGCGAAGGCGTTATTGTACAGGACCGGCGCGGTGGGGTTCACACCCGTTCGGGCCGCAAAGAACCCGGATCCGCCGTTGGCCGGGAGCGAGTAGAACACGCGGTTGAAGACGTTCTGAAGTTCCACCCGCACGGCCAGGTTGACTTTGCCCTCCCGGGCGATCGCGAAGATCCGGCCGAAGTTGAAGGATTCCTGCGGCTGGCGCTGCCAGCGATACTCGTCAAGCCAGGGAGCGGTCGCGCCGAACTGGCCAGGACCCACGTCCGACCAGGCCTTGGGGTTCAGCACCAGCGTCTTGGTGGGATCGAAGCAGTGGCAGTTGGGATCTTGCAGGAAGAGCGGCTCGCTGGCAACCCGATTCTGCATGGTGGCGCCGCCGCCCCAAAGCGCCGGATTGTTGGACGCGCCGCGAGCCATCTGGTTCAGGAAGTTATTGTTGGACAGTGCCACCGGCATTAACTGCCCGCTCTGATAGCGCAACACCGCACCCAGCGTCCAGTCCCTGGTGAGCCAAGAGAGCGCCTTGCGCGTCGTGCCGTCCCCAGGCAATCTGGGCGTGACGTATGTGAGCGCGAGAACACTCACCAGCGGACGGCTGAACGGATTGATTTGCTTGTTTTGGGCATAATTGAACACGTCGTTGATACCAGGAAACGCCGAGACTACGTAGGACGTGTCGTTACTCGTGCCGAGGATCAGTTCCTTCTGCCAAGTGAAGGCGTACTGTGCGTCCAGGCCGTGCCACAGGCGGCGGGTGACCTTCACCTGAAGGGAATCGTACCAGGTGTCGCCCAGCGGAGGCCCGAGAAACGGAGGTATGCCGTTCCATTGCGGCCAGGGACGAAGGGCCTGGTTCAACGCCTGCGTAGCGGGGAACCCTGGGTAGACGGAGGGCACAGTGGGGATCCCATTCGGTGTCTTGACGATTCTCAAGTTTGGAAACCGGGCCGCGATCGCGGCGTTAGGCGTGCCGTCGGGGGAGGCAATGGGCTGTGTGAGCAAGGCCAGGTCGCTTGCGCTGTTCGGATTTAACCCGGCAGCCTGAATGGACGCGGGTGTCAGCGCGTTGTATGCATAGGTGGAGAGCAACGGCGCGGTCCACCACACGCCCCGGTTTCCGACGTAACTGGCATCCACCACCAACCCCTTCATGAGCTCTTGCTGAAAGCCGATGCTCCACTGGAGAATGCGGGGAAGCCGTCCGGCGTGGCGGTCAATCGCGATAAACGGGGAATTGGGCTGGAAGATACCAGGCGCGTTCTGGAAAGGAAATGGCGGCGAGGTGGCCGGAAACCTGATGGGGGCGTTGCCGAATTTATTGCCCGGCGCGAACGGATTCCCGTCTCTGAGAGAGCCCGCCGCGATGCCCGCGATGGGCTGATCGTTGAAACTGTAAAACTCCGGCACGCTATAGGTGAGAAACGCGTTATTGGGCGACGTGCCATAGGAAACCCCGGCACCTCCGCGAAGCACGGTCCTTTCGCTCAGCTTGTAAGCGACCCCGAAACGCGGGCCGATGGCATAGGGATAATTGCTATTCAGCTCGGTGTTTGCGCCGTAGGCTACGGTACCGTTCCGCCCCCCGATAAGGGGATTGGGCGTATTGGGGGCAGCACTATGCATGCGCCCATACTGTTCCGCCAGTAGGGTAGCGAAGTCGTAGCGTATTCCATAGTCAATGGTCAGCTTGCGGCCCACTTTCCAGTTGTCCTGCGCGTATAGACCAAAACTGTGGTTACCCATGCGCTGGACGGCCAGCGGCTGCACCTGCAAATTGTTGTAGCCGCCCAGCAGGAAGCTGGCGTAGGCAAAGCCTGTGGCCCCATTCTGGAAGGTCAAACCGGTCGTATAGGGGTTGGCGGTCTCCGCGGCACCAAAGCCAAAGATTCCCTTGGAGCGCCAACTGATGGCGCCCGGCAAACCTTCGAAGATCGCTTCGCCGCCGAACTTGAAAGTGTGGTTGCCTTTCACCCAAGTCAAGCTGCTGTTGAACGTCGGCTTGATGTCCTTCTGCCACAAGGCGAAGGAGCTGTTACCCATCGCAATATTGCTGCCCCCCTTACTGAAGTCGTTGCCCGGAGTGATATTGGGGAACTGCGTGGCAATGTCGAAGACGTTCGTGCCGAAAAGGTCACTTTGGTTATAGCTGGCCCCAACCGTGTCAATCCTGGTGTGCAGCAGACCCGCGCCGAAGTGCAGCAACACGGTGGGGGTAACGGTTTGGTCGTAGTTGACGCGCGTGGTCTGCGACAGGCTCTCATTGGGGGTTGCGGCGGTGAACCCTTGCGTAAAGCCGTTGGAGCCCGGCGAGTACTCGTGGTTGGCGGAGTAGAACACCGCGATCTTGATGCTAGAGCTCAGGTTGTGATCCAGCTTCAATGTCGGGACCTGCGTGTGCTGGAAGTTGGTGTAAGCCGGTACCCGGTAATTGTTCACTAAGCCTGGGGCGTTGGGTTGCGGGAGCAGAGCCTGGACCTTCACTGAGACAGGGTCGAAGTCCGTTTTGGGGATGGTGTTGCCGACGTACGGTGAGCGGACTACCAGGCCATTGACGACCGTTTGCGTTTTCGGATCGAAAATCTGGTTGCCGAACAGCGTCGTGCCGCGGTCGGACTGAACCGCACCTCCAATCGTCAAGGCAGGATTCAGCGCCGCCGAGAAGTTGCCGTTCTGGTAGTCGGAAGTCGGAACCGTGTTCAAACCGTTGGTGGTCGTCAACTTTTGAATGTACGCCTCGATGCTGAAGAAGAAAAAGGTCTTGTCCTGACCGTTATACAGCTTGGGAATCCGTATGGGCCCGCCGAAGGTGCCGCCGAAATCGTTACGTCGCTGCGAATTCCGCACATGCTGACCGGCCTTGAGAGAGTTCGTCAGGCCCGCATCGGTGAAGGGCGTACCTGCGTTCAATGCCTCGTTGACCAGGTAGTCGAAAGCGGAGCCGTGATACTGGTTCGTTCCGCTCCGCATCGTGTAATTTATATAGCCGCCGCCGGCCTGGCCGAATTCGGCCGCAAAGTTCGAGGTCTGAATGGCAACTTCCTGAATCGCATCTACACCCGTTTGGTTGACCGCGTTCTGCTGCCGGAAGAAACCGTTGGTGGCGTCCTGCCCCTCTATTCGGATGGACTGCGAGCTGGAAGGCATGCCATTGATGCGCAGAATGGATTCGTTCGCAAACTGGGCCCCAGGCAGCAGAGTGAGCGAGGCCAGGGGATTGCGAACGCCGGCGCCGGCGGCTCCCGGTGCCAGCATGGGTAAGTTGGCCAGGCTTTCCGTGGTGATGCTGTGGCTCAACTCGCCGCTCTCGGTCTTCAGGAGTGGAGTTGCTTCCGTGATGGTGACCGACTCGGTGACCGCGCCAACTTCCAGTTTGAAGTCCACACGGTAAGTAGCAAAAGCAGACACCTCAATGCCCGGCCGGACCGCCTTTTTGAATCCCGGCGCGGTCACCGTGATATCGTAGGCGCCGACAGGCAACTGTGAAATAGTGTAGTTGCCGGTTCCGGATGTGGCCGCTGCGTACACCAGGCCGGTGGTCGTACTCCTCGCCTCAACCGGAACAGAGGCCACAACCGCACCCGCCGGGTCAGATACAGTGCCCGTGATGGTGCCGCGATCGCTTTGCGGAAATATGGAGAGAGCAAAAAGAAAGAAGACTGCGGAACGCAGTAGAGAACGCATGTTACCTCCCGTAATGGACTAGTTCCCAGTGGGAACATCGCCAACCAAAGAAAGCTAAAACTGGGCTCAGTTTACCGCGGGAGAAAAACGCCGTCAAGAGTGAAGTTCTTCAATGGATGCAATTACTTAAATCCGTAATCGACACTGCCCTTGCTTCCAAAATTCATAGCCGGCCACAGGCCTTCCCGCCCGCCAAAAAAGGCTCGGGAACCCGCTAGTTACCGCGACCGGCTGCCGGACCGGATGCTGCGGGAGGAGCCGGCAGTGTCCCCTTGCCATCCAAGGTTGTACACCAGCAATGGTGAAGGCTGCGGGGGAGCCGCCGGGGCGGCTCCAGGGGCAGCCGGAGCTGCACCGCGACCGCCACGTCCCCCGCCGGCATGCGGCGGGCCGCCCGCGATCGCGACATATTGTTTCCCGTCCAGCAGGAAGGTCATCGGCGGGCCCATTTGCGACAGACCCGCCGTTATCACGCGCTGTTATTGCTTCATCTCGGCAATGAACGCATCCACCTGCTGGATCGCGAGTCCTCCCGCGGGCCAGCCGAAATCCTTCACCAGCGTCTGGGAGATTTCGTCTTTGCTTTTGCCCTGGCGAACCAGCCCGCCGACGCGGGCCCGCATGGCGGTGAACTCGGTTTGCCACTTCAGCAGGCCGGCGCGGTCGGAGAGAGGTCCGTGGCCAGGAATAATCGTGTCGAAATCGAGCTTCAGGACTTCGTCGATGGCCTTGGTCCATTCGAGGGCACTGCCGCCGTTGGCGTAATCGATGTAGGGCTGCGTCGGACGGGTAAGAAACAGATCGCCGGTGTGGATCACCTTGAGGTCGGGGAAAAAAATCACTGCATCGCCGCCGGTGTGGCCGCGCCCATAGTGCCGCGTGCGGACCTCTTTACCGCCCAGGTGGACCTGCATTTCGTCGGTGAAGGTGACGCGGGGCGCGCCGGGCTGCTTCAGCGCGATCATATTGACCCGGGCGTTCTTATGCGCGATGACCTCGACCGAAGCGGCCAGCATCTGGGCGTTGCCGCCGGAGTGGTCGTCATGCTGATGGGTGTTGAGCACGTAGCGGACGGGCTTGTCGCTGAGCGCTTTCACCTGTCCCATGACGGCCGCGTAGTTGCGATCGTACATGTCGTCGACCAGGAGGACGCCTTCGGCGGTGATCAGCGCGGCGACGTTTCCGCCTTCGCCCGAGATCATGTACAGGTTGTCTTTGACTTTCTGGGAGGTCGCGGGGCGCGGCGCGGTGGGAGCTTGCGTGTAGGCGGCCCAGGCACCTAGGAGGGTGAGCAGCGCGGCGGAGGCACGGACCACTAGCGTGCGAGGCATGCTCGGATTATAGCTAGGCAGAGAGACCCGAATCGATTAGGCCGCGCCGCTTCCAAACTTGTCACTGCTGATCAGATTTCGATAGGACATTGAAGTGACCTGAGTGATTAGAAGCCGGTCCGCGGTGTCGACGTGGTCCTGAAGGTCGCGCCTGATTTCGTCAGCTGTAAGAGAGGCCAAAAACAGCCACTGCGCTGGGCAATACGGGAACAGCACTTAAATGGCGAAGCCGCAGGACAAGAGAGTCATATCGGCGGTTGTCATCCAGTTCAAAACTGATTGCAAATCTTTTACTCATATTAATCTCCAAAGTTCCACCGGTCATGTCGCTAGACATGCGCCAGCACCACCATCGCGGGCGCCGATGATGGTTTTCCAATAAAAGTGGTCGAGCAACTCGGAGTCCGAACTGCTCACGCCGCCACTGAATTCGACTCGTGTCCGACCTAGCTACACCCGCTGGTGCCGCCGCAGTTTTCGCACTTATAGCAAGACCCGTTGCGGGTCATCAGGCCGCCGCATTCTGAACACGAAGGAGCGTCGGTGGCGACAGGCGAAAACGGCAGCGCCTGCTGCGGATCGGGCTCGGTGACGCGCAG
>DATIRX010000325.1:0-15783 GCA_035469225.1 Bryobacteraceae bacterium | reverse complement strand
GAACAATTACAGTACGCCGGCAGAAAACTGGTCGAGTGGCGCGACTACCCGGTGGCCTGGCGCCGCGAGCCGTTTGCGCGGGAAGAGGAGATCGGCACACTGCTGCGCATGGCACGGGAGCTGGCGGATCTCAGCTCACGGCCGCGCCGGGTGACCGACAACCTGTACATCGGACTGCAGCCTGTGCGGCTGCTGATGCAAAACATCGATCGGCCGGAGAATGCCGCCATCCCCCAGGACTTCGATGCGCTGGAAAGCCTGGTGCTCAAGCTGGGGCGCGATCTGCGGCGCGATACGAAAAAGGGCTCGGGCGAGTATGGAGGGGGCGCCAGCCGCGAGGATCTGCTGCATCGCCGCGACGAGTTGCTCCGGTGGATCGAAGAGTTCCGGCGGAGGGCCGATGCCGACCTGGCGGCCGAGCTTCGCGAAGAGATGTCGGGGCTGGTGGAGGAATATAGCGAACGCAAGCGCCGGCAGGGCAAACTGGACTTCGTGGATCTCCTGGTGTACGCTCGCGATCTTGTTAAGAATCAGCGACCTGTACGGGAATATCTCCAGAATCGCTTCAGCCACATGTTCATCGACGAATTCCAGGACACCGATCCGTTGCAGGCCGAGATTCTGCTGCTGCTGGCCGCCGACGATCCGAGGGAATCGGACTGGCTCCAGATCCGGCCCGTGGCCGGCAAGCTGTTCGTGGTGGGAGATCCCAAACAATCGATCTACAAGTTCCGGCGGGCGGACATTCTTCTCTATCAGCAGGTGCGCGACGCGATGGTCGAGCGTGGCTGCGGACGGGTGGCGCTCCGCAAGAGTTTCCGATCGGTCCCCAATCTCCAACGTTTCGTGAACACCGCGTTTGAAACAGAAATGGACGGCCACGGGCATGCCGAATATATTCCGCTGGAGCAGCATCGGGAAGAAATCGGCGGGCGGCCGAGCCTGATTGCACTCCCCGTACCGCGGCCGTATAAGACCAGGTTGTCGAAAGAAGCCGTGAACAAATCTCTGCCGGATGCGATCGCGGCATTCGTGGCCTGGCTGGTGCAGGACAGCGGCTGGGGATTCAGGGCGCGGGACATCGCGATTCTGTTTCGCCGGCGGACGCAGGGCGGGCAGGATCTGACGCGCGAGTATGCGAGAGCCCTGGAGGCGCGCGACGTCGATCACCTGCTGGCCGGATCAAAATCCTTCCACCATCGCGAGGAAGTGGAGACCGTGCGCGCCGCGCTGACGGCGATTGAGTGGCCGGAAGACGAGCTGAGCGTGTTCGCAACCTTGAAGGGATCGCTCTTTGCGATTCCCGACGAGATGCTCCTGGTCCATAAGCATAAGTTCGGCCGTCTGCATCCGTTCCATGCCGCAGGAGCGGACGCTCCCGTGGCGGATGCACTGACGCTATTGGCCGAACTGCATCGGGCTCGGAATTCCCGCCCGTTCGCCGCGACGGTGCATGCGCTGCTGGAGGCCACACGAGCGCATGCGGGCTTCCTGCTGCGACCGGGCGGCAACCAGGTTCTGGCCAATGTGGCGCGCGTTGCGGACCTGGCTCGAACCTTCGAGGCGACGGGCGGGGTCTCCTTCCGCGGATTCGTGGAGGAGCTGACCGCTCAAGCTGAAAAAGAAGAAGCGTCCGAAGCGCCGGTGCTCGAAGAAGATTCCGACGGCGTGCGCCTGATGACCGTGCACGGGGCCAAAGGCCTGGAGTTTCCCGTGGTGATTCTGGCCGACCTGACCGCGAACCTGTGCGCGCGCGAGCCGGATCAGTATGTGGACGGGGCTAAGCGCGTGAGTGCGACGCGCCTGCTGCGCTGCGCACCTTGGGAGCTGCTGGATCACGAAGCGGATGAGGCGGCTCGGGAACGCGCCGAAGGCGTGCGTGTAGCCTACGTCGCGGCCACCCGGGCGCGCGATCTGCTGGTAGTGCCGGCCGTCGGGGATGAGCCGTTTCCGCAAGACAACTGGCTCAGCCCGCTGGACAAGGCGCTGTATCCGTCGCGCGACGCGTGGCGGACATCGCAGACGGCCCAGGGGTGCCCGAAATTCGGCGCGGCCAGCATTGTGGAGCGCCCCCTGGATTACGATCGCGAAGCGGAGTTTTCCGTCCGTCCGGGCCTGATCGTTCCGCAGCAGGGATCGCACCACGTCGTATGGTGGGATCCATCGACGCTGAATCTTGGCGCGGAAGGCGACCACGGCCTGCGGCAAGAGGAGTTGCTGAAAGAGGACGGAGGCGCAAGCACGGCCGCCTATCACGCGTGGCGCGAACAGCACGCGAGCGTCATCGCTGCCGCCGCGAATCCCACCTTCGATGTCTTCCTGGCTAGCCAGGCTCCCGATGCTCCCCTGGATCCGGTAAAGGTCGAAGTAGTAGTGGGACCCGGCCTTCAGGCCGGACTGAAGTCCGGCCCTACCGGTAGACGTTTCGGAACCCTCGTCCACGCCGTGCTGCGCGACGTACCACTGGACCCCGGCCCCAGCACCATCCGGCAATGGGCTCAGCTCAACGGGCGCATCGTAGGAGCGCCCATGGAGGAAATCGACGCCGCGGCGAACAGGGTAAAGGCCGCATTGGCTCATCCGCTTCTCGATCGCGCACGAGCGGCCAAGCGGAAGCACCGCGAGTATCCGGTGATGTTGCGCGCCGAGGGACACCGGCTGATGGAGGGTAACATCGACCTCGCGTTTGTCGAAGACGAATCGTGGATCGTCGTCGATTTCAAAACCGACGCCGACGTTTCCGGCCACCGGGAACAATACCAGCGCCAACTGCAGTGGTACGCGAGCGCGCTCAGTCGCCTGACTGGCTTGCCAGCACGGGCGTATCTGCTCGCGGTGTAGACCGCCGTTCCAGCAGCGTATACAGCGCCGGGAGCACCACCAGGGTCAGCGCAGTGGCCGAAACCAGGCCGCCGATAATCACCACCGCCAGGGGCTTCTGCACCTCCGATCCGATACCCTTCGAAAGGGCCATGGGCAGAAGCCCCAACATTGCCAGCAGTGCCGTCATCAGCACCGTCCGGAATCGCACCAAGGATCCTTCGATGGCGGCCTGGCGCGCATCCAGGCCTTCGGTACGCAGCGCGTTGAAGTAGCTTACGATCACCACGCCGTTCAATACAGCCTGGCCGAACAGCGCGATAAATCCGATGGCGGCTGAAACGCTCAGCGGAATCTTTGTGATGAGCAGCGCCAGTATCCCGCCGACCAGCGCAAAAGGAATGTTCGAAAGAATCAGCAGCGCGCTCTTGACCGATCCGAAGGCGTTGAAAAGCAGCAGGAAGATCAGAAAGATGCTGAGGGGCACGATGATCCGCAGCCGGGCCATGGCCCGCTGCTGGTTTTCGAATTCGCCGCCCCATTGCGTGTAATAGCCCGCGGGAAACGAAACATTCTGGCGCACGCGCTGCTGCATTTCCGCGACGGCGCTGCCCATATCGCGGCCCCGCAGAAACACGCCAATGGCCGCCAGGCGCTTGCCGGATTCATGCGCGATGTTCATGCTGCCGGAGCCGACCGAAAGCGTCGCTACGTCCTCCAGCGGGATGCGCAGTCCGCGCGGAGTCTCCACCAGAATCCTGCCGATGGTGGAAATATCGCGGCGCTGGTCTTCGCGCAGGCGGACCACCACGGGATACTTGCGCTCGCCCTCCCAGATCTCGGTAGCCTGCTTGCCGCCTAACGCAGTTTCGATCACGTTCTGCACGTCGACTACGTTCAGTCCGTAGCGCGCGGCCCGCTGCCGGTCGATTTCGATCTGCAACTGGGGAACACTGCCGGTGCGGTCGATGAATGCGCGCGCAACGCCCTGCACCGAAGAAACCGTGTCGAGCACTTCCTGGGCTTTCTTCTGAATGACGCCGAGATCGTCGCCAAACACCTTGATCACAATCTGGCCGTCGATCTGGGAAATGCTTTCCAGGATGTTGTCCCGGATGGGCTGGGAAAAGCTCGGCGCGAATCCGGGGACTTCGGACAACGCGGCATCGAATCGTTTGAGCAGTTCTTCCTTCGAGATCTTGCTCTTCCATTCCTCTTGCGGATACGTATCCACCAGGAATTCGGCCATGTTGATCTGCTTGGGATCGGTGCCATCCTCGGGCCGGCCGGCCTTGGAGATGACGGCCCGGACCTCAGGGAACTTGCCAAGTATGGATCGGACGCGGGCGCATTCGCGAACCGCCTCGCTCACGGAAATTCCAGGCGGGAGGGTGAGATTGACCCACACCGAGCCTTCATTCAGCTCGGGAAGGAATTCGCTGCCTAGCTGCGTCGCCAGCAGCAGGCTTCCCGCGAGTGCCGCGACGGCGCCCAGCAGCACCACGACCGGCCATCGCACGGCTCGGGTCAGCACCGGACGATACAGCTTCTTACAGAACCGAACCAGAGCATTCTCTCCGTGCGGCACGCCCCGGCGCAGCAGGAAATACGCCAGCACGGGGACCAGGGTCAGTGAAAATAACAGCGATCCCAGCAGTGCGGACACGATGGTGTACGCCATCGGCGCGAAGATGCGGCCTTCCTGGCGCTGCAAGGTGAAGATCGGAATGTGGGCGATGATGATGATCAGCATCGAGAACATGGTGGGCCGGCCGACGTGCGCGGCGGCCTCGATAATCACGTCTCGAACGTTTCCGCGGACCTTCGATGCGGTGTGCTGGTGCTCGGATAGCTCGCGGAAGATATTTTCCAGCACGATCACCGCGCCGTCCACGATGATGCCGAAGTCCATCGCCCCAAGCGACAGCAGGTTGGCAGGAAGGCCCCGCAACCGCAGGCCCATGAAGGTGGACAGCAACGCCAGCGGAATGATGGCCGCGACAATCGCAGCGGCCCGCAGATTGCCCAGAAACAGGTAGAGCACGATCATCACCAGAATCGCGCCCTCCAGCAGGTTTTTGAAGACCGTATGGAGCGTGGTCTCGATGAGGAACGTGCGGTCGTAGTAGGGAACGATGGAGACGCCCTTTGGCAGGATCGAGTCGTTCAGCTCCTGGACGCGGGCTTTGACGGCCTTCAGAACCTCGGACGGATTTTCGCCTTTGCGCATCAAGACGATTCCGGTGACGATTTCGTCATTCTCATTCATCCCCACGGTGCCCTGGCGCGGCACGGAACTAACGTCAACCGTGGCGACGTCGCGCACCAGCAGCGGGGTTCCGCCGTGTTCGGCGAGTATGATGTTGCCGATGTCGTCGGCCGAGCGCAGCAGGCCGATGCCGCGAATCAGGTACTGCTGATCGCCCTGCTCCAGGTAACTCCCGCCGGCGTTCGCATTTCCCTGCCCCAGCGCCGTCAGCACCTGCTGCATGGGAATGTTGTTGGCCTTCAGCTTGGCCAGGTCGGCACTGACCTGGTACTGCTTCAGGAATCCGCCCAGGCTGACGACGTCGGCGACGCCCGGAGCGAGTTTCAAATAGCGCGTGACCGTCCAATCCTGAAGGGCGCGAAGCTCCCTCAGATCCTGGCCGGATCCATTCAGCCGATAGCGGAACAGCTCGCCGATGGGCGTGGACAAGGGCGCGAGCTGGACTTGCGCCTTATCGGGGAGATCGACCCCGCGCAGGCGTTCGAGCACCAGCTGGCGGGCCTGATAATCATCGGCGCGATCGTCAAACGTCACAATCAGGAAGGAGAGCCCGAACTGCGTATGCGAAAACATGCGCACGGCGTTGGGCAAGCCGCTCAAACCGATTTCCAGCGGCGTGGTGACCTGTTTTTCGACTTCTTCAGCCGCGTAACCCGGATACAGCGTGATCACCGTCACCTGGATATCGGTGACGTCGGGAAACGCTTCGATGGGAAGGTTCTCAAACGCGACAATTCCGGCCAGCAGAAACAGCCCTGTCAGCAGGAACACGAACAGGGGCTGATGCAGAGCGAAGGAGACCAGGCGCTTGATCATGCTGGGCTAGTCCTGCTTCTGCGTGCGCCGGTAATCCAGCAGCATGGCTCCATCTGTCACCACCCGGTCACCAACGCGAAGACCGCTTGTCACCCTCAAGCGGCCCTCAGCGTCGGGCGCGGCCGCGATCAGACGCCGCTCGAAGCGCCGGTCGCCGATTGCCGCGAACACGTAGCTCTTGCCGTCCTGTGTGAACACTGCCGTGGCGGGCACCGACAGCGCGGCGCCGCCTTCGCTCAATTCGAGCGAGGCAGTGATGAACATTTCGGGCTTGAGCAAACCATTAGGATTGGAAACCAGCATGCGGACTTTGAGAGTCCGGCTGTCGGGATCGACTTTGTCGCCGATGCGCTCGATGCTGGCGCTAAAACGCCGGTCGGGATACGCCGCCGCCACCACCTGCACCTTTTGACCGACACGCACCTGGTGAATGTCGCGTTCGAATATATCCACCATGACCCACACGGTGCCAAGGTCGGCGATGGTAAGCAGCGCCGTGCTGTCGGCCTGCACGAACTGTCCGGGAGTCAGATTGCGCTCGATCAGGTTCCCGGCCATCGGAGAGCGCACCGGAATCAGAGACCGCAAACCGCCGTCTTTGATCGCTTCTTTCGGATCGATGCCCAGCACGCGCAACGCTTCTTCGCCGCGCGCGACGTGCGCGTTGGCTTTCGCCAGGTCGCTCTCGGCCTGCTGGAGCGATATCCGGGAAGCGGCCTGGTGCTCGAACAGATCCTTGTTCATGTTGTACGTCTTCTGCGCCAGATCCAGATCGCGCTGGCTTTCCAGGTAATCCGTGACCAAGGAGGCGACCTCGCGGCTCTTGATCGAAAACAACAGTTGATCCTTTTGGATGGGATCGCCTACGCGGAGCTGCAGATCGAGTGCCTGGCCGGGCAGCGGAGCCAGGATGCGGACGGTACGGTCTTCGTTGAATTGAACCTTTCCCGTGGCGGTGAGCTCGCGGCGGCCGGAGTCGGAGCGGACCGGCTCCACATGAATGTTCGAGAGCATGGCGGGATCCAGCTCGACGTCGTTGGGGATCTCAAGTTTTGGCGCGCTCGCGGCCTGCGCCGTGCCGGTTCTGTCGCCGGTGTTGCTCTGGCACCCGGCAGCGGCTAACAGCAGCAGCGCTAAGCCCATCCAGGTTAAACCCGGCCATAGAATGATTTTTGGGTTCATCGCACTACCTCCTCACCGACCACGGACGCTAGGCGGCTCACCGCCCGGCGATAGTCGGCTTGCGCCTCGTAGTAAGTGGACATGGTTTCGTTGAAGGCCCTCTGCGCATCCAGCACATCGAGCAATGAACCGGCCCCGGCCTGATAGACGTAGGTGGTCGTGCTGCGAGCTTCCTGAGAGAGGCCCAGCAGGTCCCGCTCGATATCGCCGATGAGCTGCCGCGCGGTTTCATACTCGCGATAGGCGCCCGCTACTTCGCCGGAAACCTGGGACTGGAGCGCCTCGACCTGCTTCCTCAACTGCGTCTCCTCGGCTTGCACCCGGGCGATTTCGCCCTGGTTCTTGTTAAACACGGGCAGCGGAACACTGACGAAGAATCCGACCGAGTTGCCGGTTCCGTTGACACCCTGCTGGCGCCGGTATTCCGCGCCCACGGTGTAATCCACCTTGCCCTGGGCGAGTTGAAGCCGCAGCTCGGATTGCGAACGCGCCTGGTCCAGCCGTGCGGCCTCCAGATCCGGGCGCACCACCATCGCGCGCGCCTGGATTTCCTCGAGCCCGGGAGCCTGCACCGGAACGGGCGCCTTCATGGGATCGCTGACGTCGATCGGAGCCTGGCCGGGAGCGCGTCCCAGCAACGTCTGGAGTCGAATCCGGGCGGTGGTCAGCGCCAGTTCCGCGCTCTTGACGCTGCTGCGGAACTGCAGCATGGCCACGCGGGAGCGGGTAAGCTCGACGGGCGGAATCGCTCCGCCCTGCAGCCGCGTTTCATTGAGCTTGACGATGCCCGCAAACGACGTCAGGTTGTCATTGGCCAGATCCAGGCGAGCCCTGGCGGCCAGTACGTCAATGCACGCCAGCGTGACGTCCAGCCTCAGCCGGCGGATCGCGTCCGCCACGCGCGCCTCGGCGATCTTCTTGGCGAACCCGGCGGTGTCCACACGGTATTGGCGTTTATGCCCGCGCTCGAAGGGGACGTCGATT
This sequence comes from Bryobacteraceae bacterium, assembly GCA_035469225.1. Lineage (GTDB taxonomy): Bacteria > Acidobacteriota > Terriglobia > Bryobacterales > Bryobacteraceae > Palsa-187. The sequence goes on along the minus strand of DATIRX010000325.1, from coordinate 7,712 downwards.
CGCAACGCCGTTTCCGCGGGTCCGGCGCCGTTGACATCGCTGAACCCGGTGCCCAGCCAATCCAGATGATCCGAGGAAGCGCTCACCACCGGATTCGGCCGCAATCGGGCCGTGATGAGAGCCGTCTCGGCGACCGGAATGCCGAGGCGCTCCGCCAGCAGTCCAGGGTTGTTCTGAACGGCCTCCTGAACGGCCTGTTCGATGCTGATGGCCTGTGCGGGCACCGGCTGAGCACCGGCGCGCAAGGCGGCCAGAGCCAGCACAGCACTGAATAACAATAACTTCACGGGAAGAATACACCTCCTGGTTCCAGCCTGAAGAGGCCGGTCAGCTCACAATACTTTTGCGGGAATCAGGAATTGCAGGGAGGGCCGCGGGTGCGGGAATGACCGCGCCACGGATTTCGGAAAGAGGGACAATCCGGCCGGATGCAAGCAGCGCATGTATCGCCAGGCGCGGCCAGCAGGATAGAGGACACAGCCGCTTGCGTGCGATCTTCTGAAATTGCCAGCAACGGCAGGCGCTGGACCCGCACCAGCCAAGACGACGCCGGCTGGCTGCCCCAAAGCGCCCGGAACTCGGCCAGCGGAGCTTCGTGAAAGGAGCCCGCGCCGTCATTGATCCAGACACCGATGGGCTGGTTCGACAACGGTTCGAAGACGATCAGGTCGCCATCGTGATCGCCATCCACGTCGCGGCTGCTCAGTTCGACGATGGCGCCGCGGCTTTGGAAATGGAAAGAGGTTTCCCGGAAGGCGCCCAGCGTGACGCGAACTTCCTGAGCATATCCGCCGGCGTCGGAGCGTCCCGAGGAGGCACTCGCCAGGTCGATCTGCCGGTCGCCGTTCAGGTCCGCGAGCACCCAGCCGGAGACGGAAGGAGCACTGGAGGGAACCGGAAGCTGGTAGTCGCCCGCGGCCGCGGCAGAAGCCGGGATTGCGCTGCCGGCGGCGAGCAAGAGAAACAGCCGCCTCGCCGCAAATCGAACTATTCCGCTGGTTACCGCGCGCATGAGCAGGCTGAATAAGATCCTAGCATGATGATAACCCACAGGCTCTGAACCCGACACCTGCCCGCCTTACAACTTCATTTATCGCAAGGCCGCCGACGGTACCGGCAGCGGCGCCAACGGCATGCTCTCCTTCCGGAGCGATAGCAGGGAAATGTACTGGGTGAAGATCGATCCGCTGACGGGAGAGGCCTCCATGATGGCGGCGGACATTTCCACCACGCCCGCGTTCCAGCCGGGAGCGCCCCGGCTCCTGTTCAAGATGCCGGACGTTCGCCAGATCATCAACAGCCCCGGGACGGTGAGCCGCGACGGGCAGCGATTCGTGTTCACGATGCAAGCGCCGCGCTAATACAGCAGGAACGGACGGCGGCGATTCATAAACGCGGCGAGATCCGGCAGCAGGCCCTGCTCGATCACCCGCGGATCGTCTCCCGCTTTCAGCGCATCGATGGTTTTGCGATTACCGATGAGCTGTTTGGACAGCTCGAAATCGATTTTGCCGGGATACAGCTTCTGCAAAGCGGAGGCGACCTCCAGACCCAGGCGCACCGAGTCGAGCTGGTCGCGGTCGGTAATGACGAATCGCACGCCTTCCGTCTTTGCGGTCAAATGGGTGGGATACACACGCACGCCGGGAATGTACCGGCTGTTCAGAAACTCCGCCAGCTCCACGCCGCGAATCCACTCCGCGCCGATCTGCTCGAAGGGAGCATCCGTGCCGCGTCCTACGGAATAGTTTTTCGAAGACTCGATCAACGCCAGCCCCGGATACAACGTCGCAGCATTCAGGCTGCGCATGTTGGGCGAAGGGTCGATCCAGGGCAGGCCGGTCGAATCGAACCAGTCGCCGCGCTCCCAGTTCTGCATTTTGATGACGTGCAGGTCCGCATTGAGCTTGCGCTCGGCGTTGCCCATGGTGGCGAGCTCGCCGGGCGTGAGTCCATGTCGCACCGGCAGGCTGTAGCAGCCGGTGATGGCCTGTGAACCGGGATCGAGCAAGGGGCCCTCGACATGCGATCCGGTCACCGGGTTGGGACGGTCCAGCACATAGAAAGGCTTCTTCGCCTGCGCGGCCGCCTCCAGCATAAAAAGCATGGTGCAGTTATAGGTAAAGAACCGTGCGCCCACGTCCTGAATGTCGAACACCAGTGTGTCCACGCCGCGCAGCATTTCCGGAGTCAGCCGGAAGCGGCTGTTGAAGTAGAGGCTGAACACCGGCAGACCCGTGGCGTCATCGCGGGAATCGGCGACGTTCGGCTGGTCCACGCGGCCCGTGATTCCGTGCTCGGGTGAGAACAGCGCCGTCACGCGGATTCCCGCCGCCAGCATCAGATCGAGGTTGCGCCGCCCCTGCCGGTCGATACCCGTCTGATTGGTGATCAGACCTACCTGGCGGCCTTCGAGCGGAGCAAACTTGGATTGCGCGAGCACGTCGAGCCCGGTCATCACGCGATGGTTCTTAGGACCCAGACCGAGGCCCTCGGCCGCGATCGTAGCCACGCTCCTGCGCCATTCATTGATGCTGCGCCCGCCTTTCGGATGGACGCGGTTGGTCATGATCACCACGAAGGATCTGCTGGCCGGGTCGATCCATATCGACGGGCCCGTAAACCCCGTATGCCCGTAGGATGCGCCGCGCGGAAAAAGATCGCCGCGATTGGAAGAGTACGGCGAGTCGATATCCCAGCCCAGGCCGCGCAGAATCGGCTGATCCGAAGGCGCGGCATTCGAGGTGAACAGCGCCACGGTCGCCGGAGCGAACAAGCGGCCGCCCAGCATCATCCCGGCGTAGCGCGCCAGATCGTCGGCGGTAGAGAAGACGCCGGCGTGCCCGGCGACGCCGCCCATATATCGCGCGGTGGGATCGTGCACCACGCCGCGCCAAGGCTTCCCGGTAGCCGCGTCCAATTCCGTCGGCGCGATGCGGGCGGAAGATGCGGGTTTAAATGTGGTATCGATCATCCCCAGCGGCTCGAAAACCTGCTCGCGGGCGAACCGATCCAGAGGCTGGCCGCTCACTCGCCGGACAATCTCGCCTAACAGCTCGAAATTAATGTCGCTGTAGACGAAGCGTTCTTCCGGCGGCCCGGCTGGCTTGTCGACCAGCGCCTTGCGGATACCGGTATCGTATCCGCTCCAGGCGGGATCGATATCCAGATCGGGACGCAGTCCGGAGAAATGCGTCATCAACTGGCGAATCGTAATCGGGCTCCGGCCGCCCTGAAATTCCGGCAGATAAGCCGTGACGGGATCGTCCAGCCGGATCTTGCCTTGCTCATGCAGCTTCATGATGGCCGGCGTGGTGGCGACCACCTTGGTCAGCGAAGCGATGTCGTAGATCGTGTCGAGAGTCGCTGCTTCGCGTGCGGGCACCAGCGCACGGGCGCCATACGCTTTGCGATGGACGATCTTGCCGTCGTGACCGACGACCAGAACCGCTCCGGGGATCAGGCCGTCGCGAATGGCCTGCTCAGTGGATGCGTCCAGCGCGGCTGAACTGGAGAATGTCTGCGCAAAGGCGCACGCCGCCGCGCAAGCCATCGCCAGCAGAAGCCTCATGAGAGTTGTTTCGCAATGCCTTCGAGCAGCACGGCCAGATCCAGATCCTTCCTGGTGATTCCGCCGGCCGAATGCGTGGACAGGTCCACGGTCACGCTGTTGTAGACGTTAGCCCACTCGGGATGATGATCGTTCTTCTCGATGGTCGGCGCGGCGGTGGCCATGAACCCGAACGCATGGGCAAAGTCGGCGAACTTGTATTCGCGGTGGAGTTTGCCACGCAAAAGCGTCCAACCGGGGAGGTTAACCAGGCCGGCGGATATCTCAGCGTCGGTGAGTTTTGCCATTCACCCGCATTGTACCTTGCAGAGGAACGGGAATCACACGTCCAGACCTACGGCGCGCATCAGCTCCAGAGCGTTTCCGCGCGCCACCACGCCGGGACGAAGATGATAATCGAAGCGGATCTGGCCGCCTTCCATCTGATCCTCAAAGTGCACGTTGACCGCTTTGCCGGCGAGATCGCCGGCGATTTCGGCCAACGCCAGATCGTGCGTGGTGGCCAGGCCGATTGCGCCGCGCTCCACCAATCCGTGCAACACGGCTTGCGCCCCCAGTCTCCGGTCGTGGGAATTGGTTCCGCTGAGCAGTTCATCCAGCAGGAACAGCAATGGCTGGCCGGAGCGAGCCAGGTCCACCACGTCCTTCAGCCGGCTGATCTCGGCATAGAAACGCGAGCGGTGATCGATCACCGAATCGCTAGTCCTCATGGAAGCGCCCAAGCGAAGTCGCGACAGCCGGAGCCGCGCGGCGGTAACCGGGGCGCCCGCCCACGCCAGCACGACGCTCAAACCGACGGCCCGCAGCAGCGTACTCTTACCCGACATGTTCGATCCGCTGACGATCCACAGCCGCGTGGCGCCTCCCAGTGTCACGTCATTCGGTATCGCCTCGGCTTTCGAAATCAGCGGATGCGTGAGACCAGCGGCTTCGTAGAACGGTTCGGACGAGTGCGCCAGTTCGGGAAATGCGGCGTCCGGACGCTCGTAGGCGAAACAGGCCAGCGAACTCATCGCCTCGAATTCGGCGATCGCGCTTACCCAGCCGGCGACGTGCGGCCCGTAATGAATCCGCCATTTCTCGATAGCCATCGCAAACTGCGGCATCCAGACCAGGACGGCGGCGATGGGACGGAAGAACAGATTGCGCGCCCAGTCCAATCGGTCCACCAGCGCGATCAGACGCCGGATCTGTCTGGTGGAAGCAGTTCCTTCCACCAGAAGACGTCCACGCAATGCCACCAGTGCCGGAGAGGAAAACTGTTCGCGCTCCAGGCGCTCCAGATGCAAGGCGATGAGCCGCAGTTCATTGGCCGGATTTCCGACGTCGTGGACCACGCGCCGCGTCGCATTGCGCGTCGCCATACCGAACGCCAGCTCCGCCAAGACCACGAACAGAAACGGGCGCAAGGTGGTCCATTCGAGCAGCGTAGTGACGGCCGTCGCCACCGCGGCTATCGCCAGGGCCAGCGCAACCCAGCGCGCCCCCGGGAAGAAGGTCACGGGAGGCTCCGTCCCCCACACACCCAGCATGCGGTCGTCCAGAGCCGCCTTAACGTCATCGCCCATCAGCGCAAGCTCTTCGCGCAAATCCACGCTGGGCCGAAGCTCCTTCACGGCTTCCTGGCGCGCGGCGACATCCTGCGGCTCGCCCGGCGCCAGCAGCCATCCGGCCAGCACGCGCTCTCCCATGGAAGTGCGCGCCGTCGACAGCAACTCGAACAGCGATCCACGCCCGAACAAATCCAGATCGTCGGAAAACACGTGATGCGGATCACGGAACCGCTCGCCCTGGCTTCCTGTGCCGATCCAGCGATTCTGCAGGCGCGCCACGGCCCGTTCGTAGTAGGAGATTCCGCGTGCGGATGTTTGCAGCCTGCGGTCCACGCGATCGTGAATCACCACCAGCACGGCCAGCGCGACAATCGGCAGCAGCAGCCACCATGGCGAGATCCGCTCCGCGCCCAGAGCAATCCCGGCGATCGCGATCAGTAATACGCCGCTGGCCAGCCGGGCGTTCCCCAGCCTGCGATGCAACAATTCCTTTTGAACGTGCTCGGCGCGCCAGCGCTCCAGACGTGCCTGATATTCCTGATTGGGCTCCAAGTAACTAAGGTTACCAGTGGCGGTACGCATTGTTGACACACAATGCCGCGGTATCCTTGAGACTGGGGAAGTTCCTCATGCTGGCTCGCCTGCGCCTCACCTTGGATTTCTTGCCGTCGCCGATTCCGGATAAGCCCGGCCTGATGATCCGCGATCCGTTCCAGTTTTCCGACGCCACGCTGGTGATTCCGCCGGTACTGGTGGAGAGCCTCACCTACTTCGATGGAGCCCGCAGCTCGCTCGATCTGCGCGAGCATCTGGTCCGGCTGACCGGCGACCTGGATGTCGGCGGCCTGGAGCAGCACCTGATCGAAACGCTAAGCGGAGCGGGCTTCCTGGAGGACGAGAATTTCTTTCGCAGGAAAACCGAGGTCGAGCACGCCTTCGCCAGCGCGCCTGTGCGAGCACCCGCGCACGCGGGCTCGGGTTATCCCGAGGATCGCCAGGACCTGACGTCGACGCTGCGCCAGTATCTGGGCGACACGCAGGCCGCGACTGAAAAAGTGAGGGCCATTGCGGCTCCCCACGTGAGTCCCTACGGCGGTGTGGAGGCGTATCGAGCTGCATATTCCTCGCTGACGCCCGCCGACGCGGACCGCACCTTCGTGATTCTGGGGACGTCGCATTACGGCGAGCCGGACCGCTTCGGTCTCACACGCAAGCCCTTCGTGACGCCGTTTGGCAGCGCCGCAACGAATCTTCCGCTGGTGGACGAGATCGCGCGCGCGGCGGGAGCGGGAGCGCTCATGGAAGACTACTGCCACGCAGTGGAGCATTCCATCGAATTCCAGGTGGTGTTTCTGCAGCATCTCTTCGGACCGGGCGTCCGCATTGTGCCGGTACTGTGCGGAGCTTTTTCGCGAGGCGACGATGACGAAGGCGTCAAGAGAACCATCGGAGCCCTGGGCGAAATCGCGGCGCGCGAAGGGGATCGCCTGCTGTGGGTGCTCGGTGTCGACATGGCCCACATGGGACGCCGGTATGGCGACGGTTTTGAGGCCATTGCGAACCAGGCCGAGATGGAGATCGTCGCCCGGCGCGACCGTGCCCGTATCGAACGCATGGAGCAAGGCGACGCGGCGGGTTTCTGGGAACAGGTGCGTGAAAATCGCGACGATCTGAAGTGGTGCGGGGCGTCCCCGATTTACACATTCCTGCGAGCGATGCCGCAGATCCGCGGCAGCCTGCTGCACTACCAGCAATGGAACATCGACCCGGAGAGCGTCGTCAGCTTCGCTGGAATGCGCTTCCACGCGTAGAGGTGGTGCGGGCTTTAGCGGTGGGGCGGGCTTCAGCGCGCGCGGGGCTTTAGCCCCGCCAGCCTAAGATTGCAGCCGATCGAGATACCAGTCTGGCAACAGTTTACCTTCGTCGTCGACTAAAGACCGTGTAGCGTCTGAGAGAAGGAGATTCTTTCCCTTTTTCGTGATATAGAAGTAGGTCTCGAAATACTCCTCGATGACGTCGAGCGGCGGCATGCCCTGAAGCTCCGTCGAGAACGGCTCCCTGGTGGACAAAAGATACGCCTTGGCCAGCCCGTCCTCGATCAATCCAGCTAACGCATCAACGATCTCGGAGCGCTCTATTGAAAGCCCACACTTGACGGCGCCTTTGGCAACGTTCGGCAGGATCACCTGATCCACGTTCTCGTAATCGTCAGAGATCTCTCTCAGGACCAACCACCGCACAAGCTCGCGCCGATCCATTTTCCTAGTTCGCCGAGGGCGGCGCGCCGTTCGCCGGTGTTCCTCCGTTGCCGTTCTGCGCCGGCTGCGGCTTGGGAAGCGGCTTGCGGGGCAGCATCTCATCGCGCGTCGCGGCGTTATAAACAAACGATGCGACGATGGCCGCCATCTGCGACAGATCGGCGCGCTGGATGCGGTCGTACACGTCCATATTCGAATGATGCGTGCGGGAATTGTATTCCAGGCCGTCCTGAATGAACTGGAATCCCGGCAAACCGACGTTATCGAAACTCAGATGATCCGTGCCGGTGGTGTTGCGGATGCTGATGGTCCCGGCGCCCAAATCCTCGA
>DATIRX010000324.1:0-11920 GCA_035469225.1 Bryobacteraceae bacterium | reverse complement strand
CGATGGAAACGCGTCTTCCGTACGCGGATATCGATCCCTCGCATTTCACTCCCGGCCACCAGATCGAGCCCCGACGCCCCATTCGCGTCGGTCAGGTTGGGGTAATAGGTGGTGACGTAGTCTTCGATGGTCTCCCCCGGTCCGCCGCGACCGCCTCGTGCGCCCCCTCTCGCTCCTCTGCCTCCGCGTCCTCCTCCGTCCAGAATTCCGCCGCGCGCTGTGGCGCTTACGAAGTATCGTCCCGGCGGGAGATTTGCGATCCGGAATTCTCCCAAGTCGTTGGTGGAGCCGTTCTGCGATTGCGTCAGCTGCCGCCGTCCTCGAGGGTAGGTATAGCGCCATACTTCGACATTGACGGACTGCATGGGATCGCCATCCTCGTCGAAAACGTGTCCCGCAATCACGCTCTGGGGAGTGAGCTTCAGCTCGATTCCCGAAGTGTTCTTCTCCGAGACAACCTCGATCACTTTGGTTTGCCCGCCCGGGGAGCTGAGTGTTTCACGGACGTAGCCGGTTCGTTCCCCGGTCAGCGCATAATTACCCGGATCGACCGAAGCAAACCGGAAACTGCCGTCGGTGGCGCTAGTGGTCGAGTAATTTCCGCCGCCTCGCCCGTTCGGCCGCAAGCTGAGGGACACCTTTCGGAGTGGCTCGCCCGTGGTGCTCAGCACCCGGCCCTCGACCGATCCCGGCGGAAGAATCACAGCCGGCGCCGCTTGTCCACCCGGTGCCGCCTGACCGACTTGTCCAGGGTTCTGGCCGCCTCGCGCACCGCCGCCTCCGCCTCGCTGGGCGTACACCAGCGTTGCGGCTGCCAAAAACACGATGGTCAAGGCGCGGCTCATCTGTACTAATGACGTTAACAGGCGCTGAAAGGGTTGCCTGCCGGCTCAAGAATCCGCGGGCTCGGGCAGTTCGGGCAGCGGCTGCCGGTAGCGGCCCGCAAAGATTTCGGAGAACAATGCGACCGTTTCCTGATGCACCAAACCGTTGTCGCCCAGCACATGCGGACCAAGCAGATCGAGCGGCATCCCGTGCATATCGGTGCACAGGCCTCCCGCTTCCCGGATCATCAGAACTCCCGCAGCCATATCCCAGGGCTTCAAATGGAACTCCCAGAACAAATCGAGCCGGCCGCAGGCCACATACGCCAAATCGAGCGCCGCGGCTCCCGGCCGGCGCACGCCGTGGGACAGCATGGCCAGTTGGTAAAAGAAGTGAATGTTGACGTTCTGATGCCGACGCCGGGAGGGGAAACCGGTGGCGGCCAGCGCATCCTCCACTCGATTCACCTTGGAGACGTGGATCTGCTGGCCGTTCAAAAACGCTCCCGAGCCCCGTTCGGCGGTGAAGATTTCATCGCGCGTCGGATCGGAGATGACACCCGCGATCAGCTCACCGGCGCATTCGAGCGCCAGCGTAACGTTGTACACCGGAAAATCATGGGCGAAGTTCGTGGTTCCGTCCAGGGGATCGACATACCAGCGGTATTCGGAGGAACCGGCCCGTTCCCCGCCCTCCTCCGCGACAATGTGGTGCGAAGGAAACTCTGCCTGCAAACGCTTGACGATCAGCGTTTCGCTGGCACGGTCGGCCGCGGTGACCAGATCGTGTTCACCTTTAAGCTCGAACCCGATGTTGCGCTGGGCGAACTCCCGCACCAGCGCCGAGGCTTCGCGCGCAATCTCGACAGCAGTTTCCAGGTAGGAAGACAAAATCTAGCGCACGGGACGCGGCGGCGCCTTATCTTTCGTTTCCGTCACGCTGCCGCCAGCTTCCGTTGCGGGCGTGTCAGAGGCGTCCGGAACTTCGTAAAGATACTTGATGTCGTGTTTGTACAGGAACAGATTCGGCTCGCCCACGCGCGTCAGGCGGATGAAGCTGACGTCGTAAAATTCGATCGTCCCCTTCACTTCTGAATTATCCGTGAGGCGCACCCGCACCGGAATGTGATTCTCGGCCAGGTGCTTCAGATAGCGGGACTCTTGGAAAGTCTGCTCGGGTGCTTTTGTTTTGCTGGTGGCGGCCACAGTGGGAACGCGCTTTAGCGCGACGCATCCCCATAGTAGCCGGTGCGCGTAGTGGCCCGCAAATCCTTGCGCGAGAGCTCCACTCTCACCGGGTGAAATCGGGGCGTTTCGGGCGGAAGATTGCGCGGATAATATCCCACCAGGTACTGGGTCCGTAGATCTCCCAGGATCTGCGCGAAGGCTGCGTCCAGCTCCGAGGCTCCCATGGGCTGGAAGACCCGCGCGCCCGTGCCGGAAGCCAGGCTGTCCAGCGCGCGCTCGCCGCCCAGGTTTCGGCCGGCATCGTTGGTGATGGGCACCACCAGGATCGGATAAAGAATAGCGTCCGCGTTTTGAGCGGATTCGAAGGCGTCCGCGTATTTCTTGACGCTGGTGGTATCGCCTCCATCGGTCACGGCGATAATCACATGCCGCCCTTCGCGGCCGTTCAGGTCGCGCGAGGCCAGATGCACCGCGTCGTACAGCGACGTTCCCGCCCGGGCCTTCAGCGTCCGCAGCGATTCGCTCAGTCTGTCTTCCCGGCGCGTGAACGAGTTCAGCCGCGTGACTTCATCGTTGAACGCGTACAAAGCCACCGCGTCATTCGGATTGCCCTCACCGATCAGCGCCCGCAGAAATTTCTCAAGAGACGTAGTCTCGTACCGCAGATTGGTGGCCGTCGATCCGCTGGTGTCGATCAGCAATGCGACCGAGAGCGGCAATTCGGTGTGATGTTCGAAGACCGCGACCTCCTGCTTCACTCCGCTGTCGTAAACCGTGAAATCGGGTCGCTGGAGCGATCCTACCAGCGTGCCTTTCGCGTCCTTCACGGTGACCAGCAGGCGGACCAGCTTTACATCGACCTTGAACGTGCTCTGGGCGAACAGAGCAACGGAGGCCAGAGCCAGCGCGGCGGTGATCAGGATCGCGCTTTGATGACGGAATCGTCCCATTCGCCGTCCACCCACACTTCGCCGTCGGCGAAGTACTCTTTCTTCCAGATCGGAACCAGCCGCTTCAGGCGGTTGATGCCCTCCAGCGCGGCCTCAAAGGCGGCTTTGCGATGCGGCGCGGCGGCGACTACCACCACGCTGGCCTCGCCGATCTCCAAACGTCCCAGGCGGTGGATCATGCCGATCCGCCCGATGGGCAGCGCGTGCGCGATCTCGCAGCCGATCTGGGCCATCGTTTTGATCGCCATGGCCTCGTAGCACTCGTATTCCAGGTATCGCGTCGGCCGGCCTTTGGTGTTGTTGCGGGTGACGCCTTCAAAGGTCACCACCGCGCCGTCTTCATCGCTCTGCAGACGCCGTGCCAGACCCAGGCTATCGATCGGATCGCGCGTAAGGGCGAAAAAGTGCCCGGCGGGATCTTCCACTTGCTGGATGTAAGCCCCGGACCCGCCGCTAACGGGCGGCAGAAACGCCACTTCATCGCCTTCCGACAAGGGCGCGCCGGGTTCGGAAAAATTCTGGTTCAAGGCCAGCACCAGGCTGGCGGATAACTCTCGAATACGGGGGAAGCGGCCGGCATAGTGCTCGAAGACGGCCTCCAGACGGCCGCCGTCGGGGATCTCCAGGGAGTCCTCCCGCAGACCGACAATGTCTCGCAACACACCGAAAAACAAGACGCGGATACGCACAAATTTATGATGTCATGGTAACAGACGTCATTCCGCATGCCTGGTTTCAGGAACCTGCTCCATCAACCGGTTATAATCACCAGCTTATGACACCCGTCCTTATGACACCCGTCGAGACTCGCCTGCGCGTCCGGTACGCGGAAACCGACCAGATGGGTGTCGTCTATCACGCCAATTACCTGATCTGGATGGAAGTCGGGCGCGTCGAATACTGGCGGGCTGCGGGCCTGCGCTATCGCGATATGGAGCGCGAGGATGGCGTTCTGCTGGTGGTTGCCGAAGTGAACTGCCGGTACCTGTCTGCCGCCGTGTACGATGAAGAAGTCATCGTCCGGACGTCGGTGGCGGAAGTCAGTCCACGCATGATCCGGTTCGAGTATGAACTCCTCGCCGTGGACGACGGACGCAAGCTGGCAACCGGATATACCAAGCACGTATTCTGCGGCGCCGACCGCAGACCGGCCAGGCTGCCGAAAAAATATCACGAACAATTGGGGATAGGATGAGCACACTCTCGATTCGCGATCTGGATCTGGCCGGGAAACGCGTCTTCATTCGCGTGGATTTCAACGTACCTCTGGCGCCGGGAGGCCGCGAAATCACCAGCGACAAGCGTATCCGGGCTTCCCTGCCGACCATTCAGTACGCGCTCGAAAAGGGCGCCGGCGTGATCCTGGCCAGCCACCTGGGCCGGCCCAAGGGCAAACCCAATCCGGAGATGAGCCTGAAGCCGGCCGCCGTGCGTCTGGCGGAGCTGCTCGGAAAGCCTGTGGTCATGGCTCCCGATTGTGTCGGACCCGAGGTGGAAGCCCTGCTGCCGAAGCCGGGCGAAGTGCTGCTTCTCGAGAATCTGCGCTTCCACCCCGAGGAAGAGAAAAACGATCCGGGATTTTCCAAGCAGCTCGCCGCACTGTGCGACGTGTATGTGAATGACGCCTTCGGTTCGGCGCACCGGGCACACGCGTCCACGGTCGGGATGATCGCGTATGTGAAGCAGGCCGCCGCCGGACTTTTGATGGACAAGGAAATCGAGTACCTGACGAAGGCCGTCAAGAATCCGGCCCGGCCGTGCGTGGCGATCCTGGGCGGCGCCAAGGTTTCGGACAAGATTGAAGTGATCCAGAACCTGATGAAGGTGGTGGACCGCCTGATGATCGGCGGGGCCATGGCCTATACGTTTCTCCGCGCTCGCGGCGAAGGGACGGGCAAGTCTCTGGTAGAGGAAGACAAGATCGAGCTGGCTCGCGAATTGATGGCCGCAGCCGGATCGAAGCTGATGCTGCCGGTGGATCACGTGGCCGCCGCGGAGTTCAAGGCGGGCGCCGAATCACACGCCGTCAACCTGGTGCCGGATGGTTGGATGGGCCTCGACATCGGCCCGAAAACCGTGGAAGCTTTCTCTTCGGTGATCGCCGGCGCCAAGACGATCATCTGGAATGGCCCCATGGGCGTGTTCGAGATGCCGCCGTTTGATAAAGGCACAGTCGCACTGGCGAAAGCCGTCGCCGCATCGGGTGCAGTCAGCGTCGTGGGCGGAGGCGATTCGGAAAAAGCCATCAAGTCGGCCGGCGTGGCCGACAAGATCAGTCACATCTCGACCGGCGGCGGCGCGTCGCTGGAGTTTCTGGCCGGAATCGAACTGCCCGGCGTAGCGGCGTTAGAGACCGGCCGCAAATAAACGCAAATGAACGCGAATACCGAAGACGACCTCTCTTATCTCGACCTGCTGCACCAGTGTAATGAACGGATGGCAAAGCGGGCGGTAGAACTTCAAAAGCACCGCAAGCAAATCATCGCAGAAACGGAGGATGCCAAAAAACGAGAACGGGCCATCCGCCAATTGGAGTTTTTCAAACGCATGGAGAGCCGCATCCCCAAGACTCTCTAGGGAGCCTATTCGCGTTCATTCGCGTTTATTTGCGGCTATTCGCTTCGCTTCGCGGCTTCCAGCGTCGGCCCGGAGTGCCCGCGCGGCAGCAGACTCGGCCCCGACCGCAGGAACACCGTCTCGGGCTTGATGTCCATATTCAGAACCACGCCGATGAAGCAGTTGCTCATCTCGTCCCAATTCTGCGGACCCCACCAGATTTCCTTGGCCGGATCCGGATTGAACCTGTTGTTGGCGGAGTTATCGAAGTGCGAGATCCCCACCATGCGGGTGCCTTTAGGCATGTCGATCGGCTTGGCGAATTCGTAGCCCATCTGCCACTCGAAATCCCACTTCGCTTTGAGTACGGTTTGCGTCTCGCCGGTCGGATAGATCAGCCGCAGTTCGAAATCCTTCCCGCGCAGGTGCATGTGAGGCTGCGCGTAGACCAGCTTGGCGTCATGCGCCAGCGTAAGCTCGCTCACCACTTCCGCGTTGCCGTCGCCGGCAGGAATCGCCAGGTTCGTCGCGGTGGGCCCGGCGTGGAAGAAGTAGCGAGTCTGCGGCGGATTCTTCGCCAGCACCAGCCCGATCTTGGACGCATCCTGCGTGGGTTGCCCCATGGTCGTGTAGTGCAGCTCGAACACCAGGTCGGATCCTTTGGGTACAAACTTGGCGGATCCGTTCACATCGAAGCTCTGCGCGCCCAGGCCGGGATTGAACTTGCCCAGAATGTCATTGCCCTCTTCCGCTCCATTGCGTCCGATGATGTTGCGCTGGGTTTCGTTCTCGTAGGCTTCGCCGGGCTCGGCATTCTCCAGCCAGCGCGATCCCGGCGGCCGGACCCAAACCTTTCCGTGATGCAAAACCTTGGGATTGCCCGGGCGCATTTCCGCGGACTGCACCCACATGTCTTGCGGGAAATTGGTTTTCACCAGAACGAACTTGTAATTGATGGTTCCGCTGGCCGGCAGCTGGAACGGCTTGGGCATCTCGACGATGATGTCCGGCTTCAGGTTCCAGCCATCCTGAAACGTGAGCGCAGCAGGCTTGTCTTTCGCGTCGCCTTCGGGCGAACCGTTGTCCGCCCACGCGCTCAGCGTGGCGATGTCTTCGGCGCTGAGCGTCCGGTCATTCTTGTAGTGGTTGAAGCTTGCCTCGGCCATCCATGGCGGCATTTTCTTGGACACTACCGCGGCCTTGATGGCCTTGGCCCACGGCCGGGTGTCACTGAACGTTAACAGGGACATCGGCGCCACTTCGCCGGGGCGATGGCAGCTCTGACAATTCTTCTGCAGAATCGGGAGAACGTCCTTGTTGAACGTAACTTTGGAAGGGTCCGGCGCGGCCAGAGCGACGACGCCTGTCAGGAAAATACCTGCTACCGGTGCAAATATCCTCACGCGAATCGTACCTCCTTCAGAGGTGCTGCTACTGCTCGAATTATAGGCGGATTTCACCGCAAGCGCAACGATTAGCCGGATATTTGAGCCTTTCGAAAATTGGCGTGATTCACTTCATAGAAAGTTTTGATTGGACCGCGCGCCCCGTCGGTCTTAGGCTCAGAGTATGGTTGTTTCAGAAACGAGGGAACCGCACGTGCCGGAGGAAATCACGGTTTTACATCGCGTTAGCCGGATTGTGAGCTCAGAACTGTCCTTGGATGAGATGCTTGGCGAAATCGTCGGGCTCACTTCCCAGATTTCAGGATGCGACGCTTGCCTGGTGTACCTGGTCGAGCTGCCCACCGAGGAGTTCGTGCTGCGCGCTTCTCAGGTCCCCCACGTTCCGGACTTGGGATCTTTACGCATCAAGATGGGCGAGGGCGTCACCGGTTGGGTGGCCGAGCACCAGTCGCCGGTAGCGCTTTCCTCCAACGCCGCCGCCGATTCCCGGTTCAAGAACTTTCCATGCCTGATCGAGGACACCTATCAGGCCTTCCTGTCCGTGCCGGTCATCAATAAAGGCCAGGCGATCGGCGTCATCAACGTGCACCATCGTGAACGGCACCAGCACTCGGCCGAGGAGATTTCCACCATCCAGTTCATCGGCGAACAAATGGGCGGCGCCATCGCCAAGAGCCTCCTGGAAGAGGAAAACGCGCGCCTCACTGAAGAGACCGCCGAGGTCAAGCGGCAGCTGGAAACGCGCAAAGTCGTCGAGCGCGCGAAAGGCATCCTCCAGCGGCGCCAGAGTATCACCGAAGAAGAAGCTTATCTTCGGATGCGCAATGAAAGCCGCCGGCTGCGTCGTCCCATGAAAGAACTGGCCGAGGCGATCATTCTGGCGGAAGAGCTGGGCCGCAAGGAACCGGTCGCGCGAGAATAACCAGCTCCTCCACGCGGTATCCTCTGAACGTGAAGAGGTACGTGAAGAGGAAGGCGCCGCTGGCTTTCGCCGTGCTCGCGGGAGCGCTGTGTGCATTTCAGCTTCTTGCGTTTCACAGGCCTTTCCGTGAATATCCGGGCATGGAATACGCCGTCGGTTCGATTCCCCTTCCGCCCGGTTGGGATCAGGAAACCGATTTCGTCTTCGCCCGCATCATGTTTCCCGGCGGCCCCCTGGATGGGTATCGCGGCCGTGCGGATCCGAACTATCATCGCGGGCGAGCGCTCTGGACCCAGGATTATCCGCGGGCAGACCGGCATTTTCTGGAAGCAGTCCGCCGGCTGACGCGCGTGGATGCCCGTTCGGTCGAGCAGGTGGTGGATCTGGAAGACGAAGACGATGTCTACAACTATCCGTTTATCTACGCGGTCCAGGCCGGCGAGTGGGGCCTGACCGAGAAACAAGGCAAGATCCTGCGCGACTACCTCGATCGCGGCGGATTCTTCATGGCCGACGATATCCACGGCACAGCCGAGTGGGGCGAATTCGTCGAACGCATCGGCTACGCCTTCCCGGACCGTCCGGTGCAGGACATCCCCAATACGGATTCGATCTTTCACTCGGTATTCGACCTGGACGAGCGCTACATTATCGTCGGCAGCGAACACCTGCGCGAAGGATCCAAGAACGGCGGGACGGTGCCCTACTGGCGCGCGATCTACGACGAAAAGGGCCGGATCCTGGTCCAGGCCATGTACAACTCCGATACGGGAGACTCTTGGGAATATGCCGACGACCCGCGTTATCCCGAACGATACTCGGCGCTAGGGCTGCGGCTAGGCGTGAACTACATCATCTATTCGATTACGCACTGAGGAAACAGGAGGGGTGTCCAGGGCACCACCGATGGACGGCAATCCGGACTTCGGATCGCGCCTGCCCTGGAACCTCCTCGTGACGTGCGCGTTTCAAAAAGCACGCCACGCGCCAATCCCGAGCCTATGAAAACTCTAGGCCGGATCTGACGCCGCCGGGACACCCTGGCGAGTCACGCGGGACATTTTGTCACACGTTACAGGCTTGAAGGACCTAGCGCCGGACCACCGGCGCTCGCAATTCGGTCTGCATCACGTTGACATACTGCTGCGCCTGGGCCTGCATGGGGCCGGCGATGGCCGCCGATTGCTGGGTGAACTTCAAGGCTTCCTGGAGCTTGGTGCGGTCCGTGGTGATCTTGGAAATCTGATAATTTGCGACGCCCAGGTAGAAATACGTGGGACCTGCCATCGCCGGCTGGCCGCTCACCATGGGGACGGCGGCCCGCAGGTTCGCATCGCAGTCCTTCCAGACCTGGCGCATGCAGCCCGTTACGCCGGCAGTGTAGTATCCACGCGACAGCAGGGTCGCCTTTCTCCTGTTCCAATCCTCATCGGAGGTGCCTTCCGGCTTGGCCTTGGACTTCATCACCGTCACCAGCCGCGAGGCGTAGGTGTAGGCCTGGTCCGGTCGATTCTTTGACATAAGATTCTCGGAAAGCGACATCAAGGCGTCTTCTTCGTTGGGACTCCCGTTGACGATCTTGGTGGCGCCCTCGATCTGCTTATCCACGCCGCCCAGTTTCCCTAATGCAGCCAGGTATGGGGCGGTGGCCGCGCCAATATAGGTGCTCTTGGGATTGATCGCCAGCAGCGCGTCCACCAGTTCTACGACCTTGGCCGGAGCCAGGCCCGGCTGAGCCGCGGTCGTCGACAGCGCGTATTCGCTCACGGTGCCGACCTGCTTGGCGAAATCCACCCGCTTCGGCCAGTCCTCATCGGTGTAGCCCTCGATCTTCGGGCCTGTCGCTTCCGCCTTGGCCAGTTTCGCGGTTTCAGCCGCCCATTTCTTGACGGCATCGGGATCTTTGGCGGTCTGCGCGTCCTTCAGCTGCTGATAGGCGTCGTCCAAACCATCCGGGGCGCCCCAGCCGACCAGGCAGAAGGATAGTGTTCCGAGGGCAAGAATCCAACTTTTCACGGTATTACTCCTTCGCAAATTATACACCTGCCGGCGTCCTCGCAGTATAATCCGATCAGGTGACGTCCGCCGCACCTTTTCCCTCGGATGCCCCGGTTTACTGCGATGTCAGCCTGCCGGTGCCGCTCGACACGGCCTTTACCTACCGGCTGCCTGAGACGCTGCGCCGCAGGGTCCAGGCGGGCTGCCGGATCCTGGTTCCCTTTGGCGCCCGCAAGCTGACCGGAGTGGTGATCGCCACGCACAGCCGTCCTCCCGGCGCCCCCGCCAAGGAAGCACTGCGGCTGCTGGACGAAGAGCCGGCGCTCGATGAGACCCTGCTCAGCCTCGGCCGCTGGATTTCCAACTACTATTGCGCTCCTTTAGGAGAAACGCTGCGCGCGATGACTCCCCTGGCGTCCGACGTGCGTCACGGCAAGGTGTATTCGCTGACTCCCTCGGGACGCGATGCCGCGCGCCAGCTGCACTTGACCGGCACGGAACACAATGCGCAAGAGGATCCGGCATCGGCCATTCTGCACATGCTGGACGGGCGCGCTCTCTCGGCGTCCTACCTGAAGCAAAAGGTGACCCGGTCCGCAGCCGTTTTGAAATCGCTTGAAAAGAAGGGCTTCGTGCAGTCCGAAGAGGTGGCGTCCGAGCGCGATCCTCTGCGGGCATCGGCCGCGCGCCTGCGTGTGGAATTCATCGAGCGCGCCCCGGAGAAACTGCAAGAGCCAAAACTACCCAAGCAGGAGCGCGAGCTGCTGGCATACCTGGAGCTGCATCCCGGCCAGCATAACCTCGCCGCGCTGGAGGAAACGGTATCGAAGGCCAGCGTCGCGGCCCGCTCCCTGGCCCGGCGCAAACTGGCCCGGCTCGCTCTGGAGCCGGTTTCCAGCAATGCTGCGCCGCCCCGGGCTCCCCACACGCTCAATCCGCACCAGCAGGCAGCCTTCGACGCACTCCAGGCAGGGCTCGCTGCACACCAGTTCCAGGCGTTTCTGCTCGAAGGCGTCACCGGATCGGGGAAGACGGAAATTTACCTGAACACCATCGAAGCGGCACTGGCCCTGGGCCGCGGCGCGCTCTTGTTGGTACCCGAAATCGCGCTGACCCCTGCCGTCGCCGGCCAGTTCCACCACCGTTTCGGCGAACGAGTCGCCATCCTGCATTCCGCCTTTCAGGACGCCGAACGCGCCCAGGAGTGGCGGCGGATTCGCGCCGGTCAGGCCTCGGTGGTGGTGGCCACCCGGTCCGGCGTGTTCGCGCCCGTTCAAAACCTGGGGCTGATCATCGTAGACGAAGAACACGACCAGAGCTATAAGCAGCAGGACACCCCGCGCTATCACGGCCGCGACGTCGCAGTGGTGCGGGCGCACGACCAACACGCGGTCATCGTGCTGGGCTCGGCCACGCCCAGTCTGGAAAGCCGCTACAACGCCGAGCGCGGCAAGTACACGCGCCTGGAGCTGCCCGGGCGCATCGAGCAGCGGCCCATGCCGGCCGTCACCGTCATCGACATGCGGCGCGAATTTCTGGAATCCCGCAAACAAGCCACGTTTTCGCGCGCGCTGCTGGACGCGGTGAGTGAACGTTTGGACAACGGCGAGCAGACCATGCTGCTGCTGAACCGGCGCGGGTTTTCGAGCATCGTCGCCTGCCGGGCTTGCGGCGAGCGGCTGCAATGCGTGAATTGCTCGGTCACGCTCACCTACCACCGGCGCGACCGGCGCATGCTGTGCCACTACTGCAACTACGCCATCGCGGTTCCGGACAAATGTCCGCAATGCGCCAGCGAGTATCTGCAATTCATCGGCGTGGGCAGCGAGCGCGTGGAACAGGAACTGGGCGCGGCCTTCCCCCGGGCCCGCGTGGCCCGGCTGGATCGAGATACGGTAAGCGGCAAACACGATTACGAAACGATCCTGGCGGGTTTCCGCGAGCAGCGCTTCGACATCCTGGTGGGCACGCAGATGATCGCCAAAGGTCACGACATTCCCAACGTGACGCTGGTCGGAATCGTGAACGCCGACGTCGGTCTGGGCCTCCCCGATTTCCGAGCGGCGGAACGAACCT
>DATIRX010000323.1:0-6207 GCA_035469225.1 Bryobacteraceae bacterium | reverse complement strand
TCCAGCAGCGCCGGCGACATCACCAGCTGCATGGGCCGTTCGCAGCCCGGCTTGCGGACGTCCAGCGTGGCTTCCTTTTGCCGGGCCACCCCCAACAGCTGCGTAAGCTGATCTATATCCAGATAGCTGACAGGGATTTATTTGATGGCGAGTATCTCATCGCCGGCGGAGAGGCCGGCCTTGGCGGAGGGCGAGCCTTCGAGCGTCTGCAGGACGATCAGGCGGCCCGGCAGCAGGCTGACAATGGTGCCGAATCCCTTACGCTCGCTGGACTGCATCTGCTGGAGCTGCTCGAACTGATCGGGATCGAAGAACACCGAATGCGGATCGAGCGTGCGCAGCATTCCGGGTATCGCGCCCTGGTAAAACGCGGTGGCGGCCGGCACGGGATCGGCGGATTCGCTTTCCACCGCCGCGTACACTCCCACCAGCTTCTTGAGCTCGCGTTCCATTTGAGACACGTCATCGGCAGCCAGCAAGAGCCGCGAACAGACGCAAATGGAGGCGAATCGTTTCATCGGGCAAAGCGCGTGGCCTGGCGCGCGCGATGACGGTCCAGGGCCAGTTCGATCAAGCGGTCCAGAAGTTCTCCAAAGGGCACGCCCGCCGCTTCCCACATCTTCGGATACATGCTGATGGAGGTGAAGCCCGGAATGGTATTGATCTCGTTGATGTAGAGCTTGCCGGAGGCAGTCTCCATCAGAAAGTCGACGCGCGCCATACCTTCGCACTCCACGGCCTGATAGGCGGCGATGGCCATCCGCTGCATCCCGGCCGTCTGTTCGGGAGTGAGCGGCGCGGGCACGATCAGCTTGGCCGCATCGAGAAGATACTTGTCTTCGTAATCGTAAAACTCGCGCGACGGGATGACTTCGCAGGGTACTGCCGCCAGCGGCTGCTGGCTGCCCAGTACGGAGCATTCAAACTCACGACCGGTAATTCCGCGCTCCACCAGGACCTTGCGGTCATACCGGGCGGCGAGCTCCAGGGCCGCCTCCAGCTCGGCGCAGTTCTTGGCCTTGGAGATGCCGACCGAAGAACCGAGATTGGCCGGCTTGACGAACAGCGGAAACGGCAGGCTGATCTTGTCGCGGCGCTCGCGCGTGACGGTCACGTACTCCACGATGGGCAGGCCGCGCTCGGCGAGCAGCCGCTTGGTGACCTCCTTATCCATCGACACGGCGGAGGCCAGGACGCCCGCTCCGACATACGGAAGATCGGCCAGCTCCAGCAGCCCTTGCACGGTGCCGTCTTCGCCGAAGGTGCCGTGCAGAACCGGAAAGACCACGTCGATGCCGGGATTACCGCCGGGCTCCGGAGAGATGGCGCGCGGCTGCCAGTGGCCTTGGGGAGTAATGAAGATGCGCTGGACTTCATACCTCGCCCGATCCAGGCCAGCCATGATCGATTCGGCCGAGCGCAGCGAGATCTCATGCTCGCCGCTGCGTCCTCCGCACAGTACGGCCACACGCAGGGGCATCCTAAAGAATCCTCTTTCCCAAAGCAGACATGATCAGTTCGACGCCCAGAATGGCGGTGCGGTTTGCAATATCCAGCACCGGATTCAGCTCGACAAACTCCAGCGACGTCATTAATCCGCTGTCACAGATGATCTCCATCGCCAGGTGCGCCTCGCGATAGGTGATGCCTCCGTGGACCGGCGTGCCGACGCCCGGCGCTTCATCCGGATCGACGGCGTCCAGATCGAAGGAAAGGTGAAATCCAGACGTTCCCGAGGAGACCGCGTGAATCGCCTGCTGCATCACGGTGCGCATGCCGCGCTCATCGATATCGCGCATGGTGAACGCGTGCACGCCGGCGCCGCGGACGTTGTACTTCTCAATGTCATCCACGCTGCGCAGGCCGACGATGGCGACGTTTTCCGGATCGACCATCGGAACGCTGCCGGCCAGGCCGGTGAGCTCGGCTGGACCCAGGCCGATGGCGCAGGCCAGCGGCATTCCATGCACGTTTCCGGAGGGACTGGAGTCGGGCGTATTCATATCGGCGTGGGCATCCAGCCACAACACGCCCAGCTTGTGACCCGATTTGCGGCGGTGACGGGACATGCCGGCGAGGGTCCCCATGGCGGCCGAGTGATCGCCGCCCAGAACCAGGGGCACGCGTTGCTGGCCGGCGGCCCGTTCCACCGTTTCAGCCAGGCGTGCGCAGGTGTGGGCGATCTGCGGAAGATAACGCGCGTGGCTGGGACCGGCCGGCAGGCTCTCAGGCTGATCCACGGCGATGTTGCCCAGGTCCTCGACCTGGTAACCAAGGTCGGTCAGCTTCTGCTGGAGGCCAGCCACGCGCAGGGCGGAAGGTCCCATGTCCACACCACGGCGTCCCGCGCCCAGATCCATGGGCGCACCGATGACGGCGATGTGCGATTGACGCATGCGAACTAATAACGATTATCGCTTGAGCTCGAAGCTGATGAGGTGTATCTCGACATCGCCCACGTTTTCGATGCTGTGCGGCGGGAGGCAATCGAGCCAGGCCGCCGGAGGCAGTGGCGCCGCGAGAGTGCGGGTGTCCAGCAGGATCGCGCCTTGGCCATCGCGGCGGATGAAATGGCTGAAGCGTACGGTATTGTAGACGGCGGGCCAGCGATGCGTGTGCACGGGAACCGTGTCGCCGGCGGGAATGCGGGTGTCGAGCACGCGCACGCGGTCGTTTTCAAAGACGAGGCGGTGATGCTTCGGCGCGGCCAGGACGGCATCGAGTTCGGGGGGATAAGGCCAGGCATTCATGATTGTCTAGAGAAGCCTCGTGAATTCATCCACGGTCAAACCGGCTTCGCGAACCAGCGCCCGCAGCGTGCCCTTAGCGAGCTCTTTATGATTTGGAATCGACAGTCGCCGGTGGGGCGGCTCCACGTGCCTAACTATGATATGGCTTCCGTGCTGCTCGTCAAATTCGTATCCCACTTTTCTGAATGCGCGAACAGCGTCGCTGCCGGATACCACCGGCAGTTTCACCGATTGGTGACCTCGATTACTTCCTCTTCGATACCAGGCGGGACCGGATCTCCGTGTTTGACGAGGCTTTTCAGATATCCCTCAATCGCTTCCCGGATGTTGGCGGTTGCCTCAGAGCGAGTCTGTCCCTGAGAAACGCAGCCCGGCAGCGTGGGACAGGTGGCCACAAACACACCATCCTCGTCCTGCTCCAAGTAAACCCGATACTTCATCGATCTGTATTCTAGCAAGCTACGGCCGGGTCCGATAGAGCATCCGCGGGAAAGCAGTGGTTTCGCGGACGTGCTCCAGACCGCACATCCACGCGACGAATCGTTCGACGCCCATTCCGAAGCCGGCGTGCGGAACACTGCCATACTTGCGCAGGTCCAGATACCATTCGAAAGCCTCGCGCGGGAGCTTGTGCTCCTCCAGGCGCTGGAGGAGCAGGTCCAGATCATGGATGCGCTGGCCGCCGCCGATGATCTCTCCGTAGCCTTCGGGCGCGATGAAATCGACGCCCAGCGCGACATCGGGCCGATCTGGGGCGAGCGCAAAATAGAACGCCTTGACGGCGGCCGGATAGCGATCGATCATCACCGGGCGATCCAGATCCTCGGTGACCAGCGTCTCGTCGGCGTTGCCCAAATCGCTGCCCCATTGGATCTCGCTGCCTTTGGACTTGAGCTTTTCGACGGCCTGGTCATAGCTCATGCGGTGGAACGGGGCCTGCACCGCTTCCAGCTTCGAGACATCGCGCTCGAGCACTTTCAAATCCTCGCGGCGATGCTCCAGGACGCGGCCGATGACATGCAGAACCAGCTCTTCACCCACGCGCTTGACGTCTTCGAGATCGGCGAAGGCCATTTCGGGCTCCACCATCCAGAACTCCGTCAGATGCCGCCGCGTCTTGGATTTCTCCGCGCGAAACACGGGGCCGAAGCAATAGGTCTTGCCGAAGGCAGCGGCGGTCGCTTCGCCGTATAGCTGGCCGGATTGCGCCAGGTAGACCTTCTCGTCCTCGAAGTAATCGACTTCGAACAGCGTGGTGGTTCCTTCGCATGCCGCGGGTGTGAAGATGGGCGTATCCACCAGCACGAAGCCGTGGGAATCGAAATAATCGCGGATGGCTTTGATCACTTCGTGGCGGACCAGAAGCGCCGCGTGCTGGCGGCGGCTGCGCAGCCACAGGTGGCGGTGGTCCATCAGAAAATCGATGCCGTGCTCTTTGGGCGTGATGGGATAAGGATCGGATTCGGGAACGCGCTGGAGTATCTGGGCGCTTTCGACGTCCATTTCGAATCCGCCGGCTGCCCGGGCTTCGGCGCGAATCTTGCCTCGCACAATGAGGGACGACTCCTGCGTCAGATGCTTGAGTGATTCAAACAATTCTTCGGGCAGCGCTGATTTGACGGCGACGCACTGTATCGTTCCCGAACCGTCGCGTACCTGGGGGAAACAGATTTTGCCGCCACTGCGGAGGTTGTAGAGCCATCCGGCGATCTCTACCGTTTCTCCGGCGTGACGGCCAGCGTCAGCGATCGTAATCCTCTCAAGACTCATTCTGGGATTTCAATCCTTCCAGGTATTCAAATGCCGAGCGCGCCGATTCGATGGGCTGCGGCATCTCGTCCACCTCGCGCAGCTCCAGAATCAAGGGATACTGTCCGGGAGCCGAGCGCAACAGGTCCATGGTGCGCCTCCAATCGATCGTGCCACGATTCGGAAACAGGTGCGAATCGTCCGTTCCGTTATTGTCGTGCACGTGCGTCGAGCGGATCCGCGGCTTCAGCAGGCGGTATTCGCTCTCGATGTCTCCGCGCATGTGCGCGTGGCCCACGTCGAAGCACACGTTCAGGGGCAGGTGGGTCACGTCCAGGAACATCATCAACCGGTCCGCGTTGGCCAGTTCGTTGGGCGTATTCTCGAGCAGCACCTCCACGCCGCGCTGGCGTGCGAACAGATTGATTTCTTCGAGCGCTGTAAATGCCGAGTCGATCTTACGTTCGTCGAATTCCTCGCCGGCGACTCCCAGATGCTGGATGAGGTAGCGGAACGGAACCACCTCGGCGATCTCCAGCGCGCGCTTGATCTCATCCACCATATCGAGCCGCTTGGCTTTGCCTGGCTCGGTGATGTTGATGATTGAATTCGGTCCGGAGCGCCCCCACACGTCGTCGGTATACATGGGCGAGTGCAGGGAGTGAACCTTCAATTTCGAGTCGCGGAACCAATGGCCCAGCTCGGAAATCTGACCCTTATCGCGATAATCCAGGTGCTGGCGGGCACAGAAGATCTCCACCAGGGGGATGTCCTCATTCCAGATCCGCTCCAGCCACACGGTGGTCAGGCGATGATTCGCAAACAAATGCGTGGAGAGAGCGCGCTGCATGCTTCAGTAACCAGCGGCCTTCCCGGAAGCGCGTCCATCGGAGCCGCCCTGAAGCCAGCCGCCGCTGTTGACGATGGCCTCGACTCGAGCCAGAACCAGTCCGGGTGCATGATCGACGTCATAGCCGCGCGCTTTGAGCAACGCGACCGTATCGGGAGAAATGCCGGATTCCAGGTACAGCGTGTCGGGCTGCCATTGATGATGGATGCGCGGGGCGTCCACGGCGTCCTGCGCGTTCATGCCGAAATCGACTACGTTGAGGATCACCTGCAGCACGGCGGAGATGATTCTCGCGCCGCCGGGCGCCCCCACGGCCATGAAGAACTTGCCATCGCGCGTCAGGATGGTCGGTGTCATCGACGAGAGCGGACGTTTGCCCGGCTGGATGGCGTTCACTTCGCCCTGGATCAATCCGAACGCGTTGGGCGAGCCGGGCTTGGCGGCGAAGTCATCCATTTCATCGTTCAACAGGAAGCCCAGGCCCGGTACGGTGATGCCGTTGCCGTAGCCTTCGTTGAGAGTGTAGGTGACGGCGACGGCGTTGCCTTGCGCGTCGACAACATTGTAATGCGTAGTCTCGCCGCCTGCGCGGCCGGCCGGAGATCCCGGCAGGATGGTTGCACTGGCGGTTGCGCGAATCTGGTCAATCGTGTCCCTGCGCCTTTTGATATAGGCGGGGTCGAGCAGCCCGGTGAGAGGGAGCCTGGCGAAATCCGGATCGCCCAGATACTGGCTGCGGTCGGCATAGAAACGGCGCATGACCTCGGCCAGATAGTGGATCTCAGCGGCGGATCCGTGGCCGGATTTCTCATACCCGGAGCCGTCGAGCATCCCCAGCATCTGCAGAATCCCGATGCC
>DATIRX010000322.1:0-1570 GCA_035469225.1 Bryobacteraceae bacterium | reverse complement strand
ACCTGTTTAAGGGAGGAAAGCGCAGATTCCATCAGGGCCCGAGGGTGACGACCCTCAACTTCGAGGCCGGATATATGCTCGCAGTCTTTCCAAGAACGTTGTCAGCAGGAGTCTTGCAAATCGGGCCGGGTCCATATATGCTCCCCGTAATCCGCACATCGGGCGTCCGATAATCGGACGAACGAAAGGAGAAAGCGGATGAGCAGGAGCGCACACACAGAAGCGCAGATTATTGGTGCCGTGAAGCAGGTGGAATCCGGACGCAAGGTGGAAGAGGTGGCTCGGGAAGTGGGAGTGTCGAAGCACACCATCTACGCCTGGAAACAGAAGTACGGCGGCATGGAAGTAGCCGAAGCCCAGGAGTTGAGACATCTGCGCGAGGAAAACGGCAAGCTGAAGAAGTTGGTAGCCGAGTACGCGTTGGACAAAGAAGCACTGAAGCTGGTGATCGCAAAAAACGGCTACAGCTCGTAGGCGCGACGGCGCAGCTCCGGGTGGCGCGGGCGGATGTAGAACGCGTCCGCGCAGGGTTTCCCGAGATGAGTGAGCGCCACGCTTGCGGGCTGGTAGAGATCGCGGTCTCCAGTTTTCGCTACGCATCGCAACGGCCGGCCAAGGATGCCGAGTTGGGCCAGCAGCTCAAGGAACTCGCCCAACAGCATCCGCGCTACGGCTATCGGCGGTTGTGGGTGCTGGTGCGCCGCGGCGGGACTTGGGCGAATCACAAGCGCGTGCATCGGCTGTATCGGGAAGGTGGATTGAGCTTGCGACGCAAGAAGCGCAAACACCTGGTACGGCAGAGGGCTGTATTTCCGAGGGTTCAGACCAGCAACGAAGAGTGGGCGTTAGACTTCGTCACCGATGCGCTGGCCAGTCAGCGCCATCTGCGCATCTTGAGCGTAGTGGACGTGTTCACGCGGGAGTGCCTGGCGCTGGAGACGGACACCTCGCTTGGCAGCGTGCGTGTGATCCGCGTGCTGGAGCAAATCATCACCGAGCGCGGATCGGCGCCGCAGCGCATCCGCACCGACAACGGCCCGGAATTCACCAGCCGGTGCTTCATCGCCTGGTGTCTGGACCGGCGGATTGAACTGGTTCACATCCAACCGGGCAAGCCGGTGGAGAACGCGTATGTGGAAAGCTTTCACGGACGCCTGCGCGAAGAGTGTCTGCAAGTAAGTTGGTTTCGCAATCTTTTCGACGCGCGGCACCAGATTGAAAGTTGGCGCAGCCACTACAACACGGATCGCCCGCACAGCAGCCTCGGATATCGAACACCGGAAGAGTTCGCAGCGCTCAGCGCTGCGGGTCAACTCAGTGCTGGGGCGGGGCAAGGGATCTCAAACGCCGACCCCTTGCCCCACACCCCCATCCCCGCTAAAACCGGGGAGCAAATCGAAGTAAGCTGTCGTATGCTCGAATGAACGGATTCTGGGGGCATATATGGACCCGGCCCGATTTGCAAGACTCCTGCTGACAACGTTCTTGGAAAGACTGCGAGCATATATCCGGCCTCGAAGTTGAGGGTCGTCACCCTCGGGCCCTGATGGAATCTGCGCTTTCCTCCCTT
>DATIRX010000321.1:0-6243 GCA_035469225.1 Bryobacteraceae bacterium | reverse complement strand
CGACGACGGCATGGAAGGCACGGCCTTCATTTCTTCCGGCGACAGATCGTAGATGTCCTTGTCCAGCGGTTCGCCGGGATCGATCTTGTTCAGCACGCCGTCGAGTCCCGCCATCACCAGCGCCGCGAAGGCCAGATACGGATTGGAACTCGGATCGGGCGGCCGGAACTCGACGCGCTTGGCCTTGGGCGAGGCCGAGTACATGGGAATGCGGCAGGCAGCCGAACGATTTCTGCGCGAATAGGCCAGATTCACCGGCGCTTCGTAGCCCGGCACGAGCCGCTTGTAGCTGTTGGTGGTCGGCGCGATGATGGCGGCCAGCGCGCGGGCGTGCTTCAGCAATCCGCCGATGTACCACAGGGCCATCTGGCTCAGGCCCGCGTAGAGATCGCCGGCGAACAGGGGCTTGCCGGATTTCCACAAGCTCTGGTGCACGTGCATGCCGCTGCCGTTATCGCCGAACAGAGGCTTCGGCATGAACGTCACGGTCTTGCCGTACTGATGCGCGGTATTGCGAATCACATACTTGTACAGCATCATGTTGTCGGCCGATCTGAGGAGCGTGTTGAAGCGCTGATCGATCTCGCACTGGCCAGCGGTGGCCACTTCGTGATGATGGCACTCGATATCGAGCCCTACTCTGCCCATGATCTCGACCATCTCGGCGCGCAGGTCCTGATGATGATCGGTGGGCGGGACCGGAAAATATCCTTCTTTGTAGCGCGGGCGGTAGCCCAGGTTGTTTTCCTTGCGTCCGGAGTTCCAGCGGCCTTCATCGGCGTCGATGAAGTAGAAGCCGGAGTGGGTGTTCTGGTCGAAGCGGATGTTGTCGAAAATGAAGAACTCGGCTTCGGCGCCGAAAAACGCCGTGTCGGCCAGCCCTGAGTTCTTGACGTACAGCTCGGCTTTGCGCGCGATCCAGCGCGGATCGCGGTCGTAGCTCTGGCGCGTGATGGGATCGATCACGTTGCAGTTCATCACCAGCGTCTTGATTTCGTAGAAGGGATCCACGAAGGCGGTGGAGGGATCGGGGATCAGCAGCATGTCGGATTCGTTGATGGCGGCCCAGCCGCGGATGGAGCTGCCGTCGAAGCCGAAGCCCTCTTCGAAGCTGGAGTCGCTCAGCTCGCCAATGGGATAGGAGACGTGCTGCTGCACGCCGGGCAGATCGGTGAAGCGCAGGTCCAGCTGCTTGACGTCGTTTTTCTTGGCGAATTCCAGGGCTTCCTTGGGAGTCATGTCTCACATACTAACGCCCGGCCGAGCGTGATGTTCGACCGGGCGTAGGTAGTTGCGTTGTGCGCGAGTGGTTAAAACTGATTCCACAAGTACTGGTTGTAAATCTCGTGGTGGTACTGCACTTCCTGCGGCTTGACGATGGTGCCGAGCAGCCGCGCGCAGCGATCGGCGGAGGCCTTTTTCAGGTCCGCGTAGCGGCCCTTCACATCCGCGCCCAGCAGCTTGGTGGTCCACTCGGAGTTATTGAAGTTGTCCATGGCGTCGTAGATGTTGTCGGGCAGATAGCGCTTGGCCGACCGGAGCCCTTTGATTTTGGCGATGTGGCCGTCGATCCCGGTCTTGAAGATCGAGTACATCACCATGTAGGGGTTCGCGTCCGGAGCGACCGAACGGACCTCGACGCGCGCGCTGCGCTCGTTGCCGATGGGAATACGGACCATGGAGCCGCGATCCACCGCCGACGCGATGATCTGATTGGGCGCCTCAAAGTGCGGGTCCAGCCGCCGGTAGGCGTTGACGCTGGGGTTCAATAGCAGGCATATATCGTTGCCGGCCGTGAGAATGCGATCGGTGAAATCCCAGGCCGCCTTGCTGATTTTTTCCTGGCCCTTGGGATCCCAGAAGATGTTCTTCCCGCCTTTGCTGATCGAGACGTTGGTATGCATGCCACTCCCGTTCACGCCCACCACGGGCTTGGGGAGGAAGCTGGCGGTCAGGCCCATGCTGGTGGCCACCTGGCGGCAAATCAGCTTGTAAAGCTGGATGTGATCGGCCGCCGCGACCACTTCGGCGTAGCTGTAGTTGATCTCGAACTGCGAAGGCGCCACTTCCGGGTGG
The DNA here is from genome assembly GCA_035469225.1 of Bryobacteraceae bacterium. Classification (GTDB taxonomy): domain Bacteria; phylum Acidobacteriota; class Terriglobia; order Bryobacterales; family Bryobacteraceae; genus Palsa-187. The sequence continues at coordinate 4,167 of DATIRX010000321.1, read as the reverse complement.
TCCTTCTCATTCTGGAAGCCCATGGCGCGCTGCACTTCCGCGGCCGTGTCAATGAACTGGCGCAGCGGATCGCCCGGAAGCGAGTGGTAATAGCCGCCCGTGTTGACGTACTCAAACTTGCCGGCGGTGGAATAGTGCCGCTCGGCGTCGACGCCATTGAACAGAAAGCCTTCGATTTCATTGGCCGCGTTCAGCGTGTAGCCCTTCTTGGCGAACTGCTCGTTGGCATATGCCTTGAGGACGCCGCGGATGTCGGCGGCGTAGGGGCTGCCGTCCTTGTCGATCACTTCGCCGAAGACCAGTACTTTGCCGGCGCCGAAGTAATCGGCCGGCGCCCAGTAGAAGGCGGACCAGTCCAGGCCCAGGCGCAGATCGCTCTCGCGCTGAGCGGTGAAACCGCGAATGGAAGAACCGTCAAACGTCAAGTTGTCCCAGCTGCCGATCAGGAACTTCTTGTCGTAATCGAGCATGTGCAGGCGGCCTTCCAGGTCGCTGAACAGCACCGTGACCGCCTTGATCCGCTTCTCGTCCTTCAGGTACTTCAGGCGATCTTCCCGGACCTGCTCGACGGGGGCGCGTTTCATGCGCTGGTCCTTCGCCTTGAGGTTCATCTCCTCCAGTTCCGTGTAGGGAAGCTTCAGGAAGTCTTGCAATCCGCTGTTTCCGTTGTTCATGAATCTCCTTAGATGCCGTGACTTGTCAAAAATTTTGGAAAACGCCAGCGAGGGGGTTACGCTTCGGTGCAGGAATCCGCTTGGCCACAACGCAGTGCGGCCAAAATGACGTTCAGCCCTCAGAAAACATATTCAACATCTTAGCGCCGCACCGGGGCTCACGCTAATCGAAAGTTTTGATGGACGTGATAGGGATGAGCGACTTACCGGAAGATAGCAAAGTGAAACCAAAACGGTCAAGCACCAACCGGTTCCAGCGCGGGGTCTTTGAACGCGATTTTGAGCAGCAGGGGCGTCACCAGGGTGGTGGCGACGGCCATAAATACCACGACTGCATACACTTCCGTGCTGATCACCTTCATGCTGAGGCCCATCTGGGCCACCACCATTCCGACCTCCCCGCGGGGTACCATCCCGAGACCGATCTTCAGCATGTTCTGGCCGGTCTCGGGATTCCAACCCAAGGAGAGGGCCCCCAGGCCGCATCCGATCAGCTTGGTGACGATCGCCGCGGCCAGGATGACCAGGGCCAAGGTGAGCGTGGCGGGTGTCCGGAACACGCCCAGATCCAGGTGCAGCCCGATGCCGACCAGGAAAAACGGCACCAGCAGTTCATAGACGCCGCGGGTGAGGTCCCGCACACGCGCATCGGCCGTATCGGACAGAGCCAGACCCGCCAGAAACGCGCCCACGATCGCCGCCACGCCGGTGTAGATGGCCAGCGCCGCAAGGGCAAAGAGCAGGATCAAAGAAAGATGGAACTGGGCATCTTCGGCTTCGGCGCGGGAATGGAAATGAGGCAGGATCCGGTTCACGGCGGTGGTGCCCCACTTGGCCATGATTACGGTGAACGCCGTGGCCAGGCCGGCGGTGAGCGCGATCGCCACGAAGTTCACGTGTCCCTGGGCGACGCTGCTGACCACGGCCAGCACGATCAGTCCCAGCACGTCGTCGATCACGGCTGCGGCCAGAATGATCTTGCTGGCGATTTCATGCAGGAGGCCGCGGGCGGACAGGGCGGACGCGGTGATTCCCACGCTGGTGGCCACCAGCGCGGCTCCCACGAAGACCGCTTCAATCTGGGGCGCCCCAAAGGCCAGCAGGATGCCCCAACCCGCGAAAAACGGGACGATGACGCCGATGGTGGCCACCAGGGTGGCCGTCCCGCCGACCTTCATCAGTTCATGCGCTTTGACCTGCAGGCCCACATCGAACAGCAGGAACATCACGCCCAGATCCGACAATGCCGTGAGGGTGGCATTCGGGGCGATCCATCCCAGAAGGCTGGGTCCGATGATTGCGCCCGCAAGGATTTCGCCCACCAGGGCGGGCTGGCGGAGCTTGACGAACATCTCGCCGATCAGCTTGGCCGCGCCGAATACGATCAGGAGAATTACGGGAAGCGGAAACTCGTGAGCCGGCATCGGAGTGAACTAACGAATGGGCGGGCGAACGTCAGCGCGGAGAACCCTGAGCAGCTTTTCGCCCCATCGACATTCTCAACCACATAGAAAGAGCCGCGACCGCAACTCCCGCGAGCACTGGAAGCAGCGGCACCCCGTTGGAGAGCAACAGGTATGACGCAAAAAACGCGGCCGCGAAAAAGTAGTACCAGGATTTCATGCTGACCATTCCTTCCATGCCATTACCTCCAAGCTAACAGGATGCCGGCGATCACAGTCATCAATACCAGCATCACCATGGGCGCCGTAAGGGGCTTGGTCCAGGCGGGCTTTTGCGTGCCCTCACGCTTCAAGCGGCGAATCTCGGCCAGCTGCCTCCTCGCCAGGGACAATTCCCAGGCGTTTCCGGCCAGATCCACCGCTGTGCGCGTCTCTTCCTCCGCTTTATCCAGTGCCCGCAGACGATAGTACAGCTCGGAATACTTAAGCTGCGCGAAAAAGTTCTGCGGTTCGATCCGGCGCGCTTCTTCGAGCGCGTCCATCGACTTGTAGACGTCGAAATTCATGGCGTGGGCCATGCCCAGACAGGTCCGGAAATCTGCCTTCTCCGGGTGTTCCAGGCAGGCCCGCTCGAGAATGGCGATGTACTCTTGCAGCTCCTCAGGCTCGACAGTGTGCGGATCCCTCCAGGGAATGGGAAGGACCCGCACCGGACCGGACGGAGTGTTCACCACCGACTGACCGGTCCGTACTAACTCAAAACTGCTCGCTGCCGTCGCCATATACATTGCCTCCGGGACTGTGCCTCAACTACATTCGCGCCGCGCTTGCTTTCAGCTCGAACTCGGGATAGCCCACAGCGCCCATTTCGGGCATATCCAGGCCTTCCAGTTCCGCCTTAGCCGCGACGCGCTGGCCGACGATGGCGTCGATCATCCAGTTCACGGCAAAGCTGAACGTGAACACGAAGCCGACCAGGGTGCAGACGCCGATCAACTGCGCCACCAGCTGGCCCGCGTCGCCGTAGAACAAACCGGTAACGTTCCCGCTGACGCCGTTCCAGGACCCGCCGTAGTTGCTCTTTCCGTCGGCGAACAGCCCGACGGAGATTACGCCCCACAGGCCGTTGGTGCCGTGCACCGAGATGGCGCCCACCGGGTCGTCTACTTTCAGGACCCGATCGACGAACTCGACCGAAACGCACACCAGAACGCCGGCGATGAGGCCGATGATGGCGGAGCCGACCGGATTCACAAATCCGGAAGGCGCCGTAATGGCGACCAGGCCCGCCAGGAGTCCGTTGCCGCTCATGGAAGCGTCGGGCTTGCCATAGCGGATCCACATGTAGAGCATTGCACCGAAGCTGCCAGTCATGCCGGCCAGCATGGTATTGACCGCGACCGAACCAATCCGCAGAGCGCCGTTTCCGGATGCCGCCAGCGTCGAACCGGGGTTAAATCCGAACCAGCCGAACGCCAGGATGAAGCAGCCCAGGAGCACCAGGACGATGTCGTGGCCCAGGATCACGTTGGCCTTGCCGTCCCGATTGTATTTTCCCAGGCGGGGACCCAGCAGAATCCCCATAGCCAGGGCGGTGATGCCGCCGACGGAGTGCACTACACCCGATCCGGCGAAATCCGCGTAGCCATGACCCAGACTGAAATTCCCGCCCAGGTTGGCGAGCCAGCCTCCGCCCCACGCCCAGTTGGCGAACAGCGGATAGGTGAACGCGCCCATGACGAAAGACGAGACCATGAAGGCCGCGTACTTCCAGCGTTCCGCCACCGTTCCGGTGACGATCGTAAGAGCGGTATCCATGAACACCATCTGGAACAGGAACATCACCATGACGGCGACGTCATAGGTTCCTTTGTGCATCAGGAAGATGCCGTTTTGACCCCATAATCCAAACGTCTTTCCGAATAGTGTGATGGCGTATTCGCCGCCCAGGACGGGCGTGCCGCCCAGGGTGCCTAAAGCTCCGACGCCGCCCATTTGGATGGCGAAGCCGATCAGCCAGTAGGCCAACATGCCGACCCCGTACACCATGAAGTTCATCATCATGGTGTGATTGGCGTTCTTGGCGCGGC
>DATIRX010000320.1:0-5710 GCA_035469225.1 Bryobacteraceae bacterium | reverse complement strand
TACCTGCACTGCCGCGAGCCCGGTTCGCAATGGCTGGGCGCGAACCTGCAGATTCAATTCGAGACGGACCAAACCCATATCGGCATCCTGCGGATCGCGCCCGATGCGACGCTGGCCCTTCCTCCCGCCGATATTCCCCCCCTGCTGATCGCGCTGGAAGGCACCGAAGCGGAGGCAGTTACCCGCGCCAACGGGGCTTCGGCCGCCAGCGGCTCCCGGCGCAGCCTGACGGCCGCTAATGTGTTGCGCTCGCCTGCCGATCAGATTACTGAGATCCGTAACACCGGTAAAACCGTGGCGCGCTTTTTGGTCGTGGAATTTGGCGGTCTCGGCGAGTAACCACGTAAGGAGACATGCAACTCCCCGCCAGTATCGGAAAGTATGAGCTGCTCGAATTTCTGGGCGGCGGCATGTCGCACGTGTATCGGGCCCGCGATACGGTGATCGACCGCGCGGTGGTGGTGAAAATTCTGACCGATGATTCCTGCAAGGACGCCGACGCGAAAGCGCGCTTCCTGCAGGAAGCCAAGCTGGCCGGCGGATTCCAGCACGAAAACATCGTCAGCGTTTTCGACTACGGCGAATTCGACGGCAAGCCCTTCATCGTGATGGAGTATCTCAAGGGCGAGGATCTGCGAGAGGCCATTCGCGGCACTCGCCTGGGCAGCATGAACGATCGGCTGCGGATCGCCGTGCATATCGCCGACGCATTACAGTACGTGCACGCCCGCGCCATCGTTCATCGCGATATCAAGCCGGAGAATATCCACATCGATCCCAGCGGCCGCGTCAAGCTGATGGATTTCGGGATCGCCAAGACGGCGGATTTGTCGCTTACGCGCACCGGCATGGCCATGGGCACGCCCTATTACATGTCGCCCGAGCAGATTTCCGGCAATCCCACCTCGCATCTGGTGGACATCTACGCCTACGGGTTGCTGCTGTACGAAATTCTGACCGGCGTGCGAGGCGTCCGTGGCGAGACCATGGAGCAGGTCTTCTTTCAGATCCTGAACCAGACCGTGGAAGTGGAAGCCATGCAAAAGGCCGGCGTGCCTCCGGCCGTGCGCGATCTGGTGCTGCGCTGTACCGCTAAGAAACCCGAGGATCGGCCGCAGAGCTTTCAGGCGATCTCCGAAGAGCTTCGCGGGATTCTGGCCGGCGAGACCAAGCCAGCCACCCACAGCGTTCCCAAGGCTGCCGTAGCTCCTGCGCCGGCGCAGAAGAGCCGGACACCGCTGTGGATCGGAATAGGCGCTGTTGTTGTGATCGCCGCTGGAATTGCCTGGTGGATGATGCGTTCTCCCTCCCTGCCGGTTGTTCCCGGAATGGTCTACATTCCCGCGGGAACATTTCTGGCGGGCGAAACCAAGAAGCCGACTGAACTTGCCGCGTTCTTCATCGACGAAACCGAAGTGTCCAACGCGGATTTCTGCAGAGTGATCGGATGCAGTGTCGAGCCCGGAACCGAGAACCTCCCCAGGGTCGGGATCGCTGTCGCCGAGGCTCGTGGCTATGCCCAGAAAATTGGCAAGCGCCTGCCCACAGCGCTCGAATGGGAGCGCGCAGTGCGCGGAACTCAGGGGGCGCTGTTCCCCTGGGGCGACCAGAAAGACGCCTCTAAGGCGAATGTGAGCGATAATCCCGCGGCAAGACATGAGCTGATGCCGGTGCGTTCGATGACGGGTCCGCTCTACAACATCATCGGCAACGTCTGGGAGATGGTGGACACTCCGGTCACTCCCAGCCCCACCGCCGTCGCCATGTTTGCCGCCGTGATGAACCCGCCGGCCACCGCTCAGGAGCCCTGGATCACCATGCGGGGCGGCGCGTTCGATCGCGCTCTCGAACCTGGGTTCGCCTACGACGCCGTCAGCATTCCGGAGCGCTTCTCGGCGCGCAACGTTGGTTTCCGCTGCGCGAAGAATCCGTAGTTATTACGCGTGTTACACGTTGTACGTGGGCGGCACTACGCCCTTGATGCGCAGGTACATCTCGCCGTAGCCGCGCGTGTGCGCCGTGGGGTAATCGGGGTAATCGGGGGTAATCCGGGTAATCGGGGTAATCGGGGACAACGACCGCTTCCTCCGGGTAATCGGGGACAACGACCGCTTCCTCCAATCTGTTGGAGATATTCACTTCTCACTACATCTGCAGATGCCGAGGGGCACGCGGATTGTCGTACCGGATTGCCACGCCACATCACCCAACGGAGGAACGCGCGAGCCAGGTGTTCGACTGCGATCAGGACCGGGTCGTGTTCTTGCGGCGGGGCGAGGCTGGACGGCCTCAGCGCGAAAACTCCAGTCAAGGTCCATTCTTCAGCAACACGGGGTAAGGGGTCGTTGTCCCGGATTCTTCTCTTCAGCAACACGGGGTAAGGGGTCGTTGTCCCGGATTCTCCTCCCGCCGTGGGGAGTAAAACACACGGCACTGGGGCCCCAAAAGACAATTGCTAAGAACGACACAGGCGGGCACGAAGCCCGGCGCATGCTCGTGATACATCTTTAGACGTTGTAAACCGGCGGCGTGATCCCCTTGATGCGCAGGTACATTTCGCCGTAGCCGCGCGTGTGCGCCGTGTGGATCATGGCCTGGTACAGCAACTCCAGACCGGTTGCGGCCTGTTTCCCCTGTCCGAAAGACCTGGTCAGATCCGCGGAGGTGAGCTGTCCCACCACGCCGATGGACCAGTCGTACAGCGCCGTCAGATATTTCACCGTCGCGGCCTTGGTGATGTCGTTCATCGGGGCTGCGGGCGCCGCGCCTTTGCCCAGACGGCCCAGATAGAAGCCTTCGGCCTGGCCCAGGTGTTGCTGCTCCGCCCCGAACGCGCGAGCTTCGGGAAAAGGTTTGAAATCGTAATTCTCCGCCGGCATCGCCTCGGCCGTCCTCAGCGTCAGGTCTTTGGACTTCTTCCAGTGTTCCACCAGCGAGTCGATTTCCGCGTCCGCGGCTTTCGCGATACGCACCGTCGCGGCCGTCGCCGCCGCTCCTGCCACCAGGGATCCGATTGCCTTACGTCGATTCATTCCAGACTCTCCTCTTCTCCGGACTATTGTATCCAGGACTGCATGCTAGGCTCAAAGCATGGGGCTATCGCCTTCGTTCTTCGCCGTGAAATTCGGCATCACCGAACATGATCTGGAAAGGTACCTGAGCGAAGCGCTCTCGGCCGGAGGAGACTACGCCGACCTGTATTTCGAATACCTCTCCACCAGCTCCATCGGCATCGACGAAGGGATCGTCAAGAGCGCCAGTGAGAGTGTCACGCTGGGCGTGGGCATTCGCGTCATCGCGGGCGAGCGCACCGGGTACGCCTATAGTGACGATCTCAGCCCCGAGAAGATCCGCAAAGCCGCGCGCGTGGCGGCGCTGATCGCGCACGGTCCCGCCACCATCGTAAAGACGGGTTTCGAGGAGTCCTTGAAGCACAATCTTTATCCCATGCTGAAGGCTCCCCACGAAGTGGGCCTGGCCGAGCGTGTGGACCTGGTCAAGCGCGCCGATGCGGCCGCCCGGGCCTACGACAGCCGCGTGTTTCAGGTGATCGCGAACTATGCCGACAGCGTTCGCGAAGTCTTAATGGCTTCGAGCGACGGCCGCCTGAGTTTCGACCGCCAGCCCATGGCGCGGATGGGAGTCGCAGCCTTGGCTCGCGAGACCGATGGAGTTCCGCAGCAAGGCTATTCCGGCGGCGGCGGCCGCGTCACTCTGGATTTCTTCCTTAACGAAAAAACTCCGGAACACTTTGCGCGCGAAGCGGCGCGTCAAGCCATCGTGCAGCTCTCCGCTGTCGATGCCCCCGCGGGCGAATCCATTGTAGTTCTGGGGCCTGGATGGCCCGGCATCCTGCTGCATGAGGCCGTCGGCCATGGCCTCGAAGCCGACTTCAACCGCAAGGGAGTTTCCGCCTTCAGCGGGCGGATCGGGCAGCAGGTGGCCAGCCCCTTGTGCACCGTGATTGACGACGGAACCATCGGCAGTCGCCGCGGGTCGCTCAACGTGGACGACGAAGGCGTTCCCACGCAGAAGAACGTGCTGATCGAGAACGGCATCCTGCGCGGGTATCTGCAGGATACGTTGTCGGCCCGGATGCTGAAGTCGGCATCCACCGGCAGCGGACGCCGCGAAAGCTATCAGCACATACCCATGCCGCGCATGACCAATACCTACATGCTGGCCGGCCAGAGCGATCCGGAAGAGATCATCCGCAGCGTCCCCAAAGGAATCTACTGCGCCACGTTCGGAGGCGGGCAGGTGGATATCACCAGCGGCAACTTTGTCTTCCAGGCTACCGAAAGCTATCTGATCGAAAATGGCAAGCTGACACGGCCGGTGAAGGGCGCCACCCTGATCGGCAACGGCCCTGAGGCGCTGAAGTACGTCAGCATGGTGGGTCACGATCTCCAGCTGGATGAGGGCATCGGAGTCTGCGGCAAGGAAGGGCAGAGCGTCCCGGTAGGCGTCGGCATCCCCACCGTGAAGATCGACAAGATGACCGTGGGAGGAACAGCGGCGTGAGCGAATCTTTGATGGAGATCGCCGTCGCTGCCACCAAGCGAGCGCTGGAGTTGGGAGCCACGGGCGCGGAGTGCACCATTTCCGAAGGCGAGGAATTCTCCGCCGGCGTGCGCATGCGGGAGGTCGAGAACCTGAAGCAGGCCGGTTCTCGGGGAGCGGGCATCCGGGTTTTGGTGGACAACCTTACTGGTTCATCCAGAACATCCGATTTATCGCCGCAAGGTATTGAAGCCATGGTTCGTGGCGCTCTGGACCTAGCCCGGATTACCACCCCGGATCCGCATGCGGGACTTCCCGATGCAGCCGACCTGGGCAAGTTCCTGGGCGACCTGAAGCTGTACGATGACTCGGTTTCCCGCATGGAAACCGAATGGAAAATCGCCCAGGCCATGCAAGCCGAAGCGGTGGCTCTGGCGGCCGATGCGCGCATCACCAACTCGGAAGGCGCTTCCTTCGATTCCTATCTGGGCTCCCGCGTATTCGCCAATTCGCTGGGATTTTCGGGCGAGTACCGGACCTCCTCCTGCGGCCTGAGCGTCGTCCCCGTAGCCAAGCAGAACGGCTCCATGGAACGCGATTACTGGCACACGGCGGCTCGCCAGGCTTCGCGTCTCGAAAGCCCCGAAGAAGTAGGAAGGCGCGCCGCGGAACGCGCCCTGCGCCGCCTGAATCCCCGCAAGGTGCCGACGCAGAAAGTCCCGGTGATCTTTGAGCCTCGCACCGCGCGGAGTCTTTTGGGCGACCTGTTTGACGCCGTCAACGGCGGAGCCATTTATCGCCATGCGTCTTTTCTGGCAGGCCAGCTGGGAGAAAAAATCGCGTCCGAGGCTCTGACCGTCATTGACGATGCCACCATGCCCGGCCTGTTCGGAAGCTCGCCGTTTGACGACGAGGGCGTGGCTTCCCGGCGCACCGTTGTGATCGAGCGCGGCGTGCTCAAGAGTTATCTGCTGAACACGTATACCGCCCGGAAACTCGGGTTGAAGACTACCGCCAACGCTTCGCGCGGACTGGCGGGAAGCGCCGGCGTCGGTCCGGGGAATTTTTATATCGAAGCCGGATCGCGCTCGGAACAGGACTTGATCGCGGGGGTGCGCCAGGGGCTCTACGTGACGGAGTTGATCGGCGCCTCCGCCAACACCGTCACCGGCGATTACTCTTCGGGCGCGGCCGGACTGTGGATCGA
>DATIRX010000319.1:0-6515 GCA_035469225.1 Bryobacteraceae bacterium | reverse complement strand
GAAGGACCTCAGGATTCGCAGGCCGAGGATCTGCCCTTCGGAACGCGGGGCGGTACAGCCATTCACAGCTACTTCCCGCTGGATGGCGAATACGAAATTAGTGTCGAACTGGCGGGCGGAGCACGCGATCCGCATCAGCTGGAAGTCAGCGTCGATGGCGAGCGCAAGGAGCTGGTGACGCTCGGCGGCGGTGGTGGCCTGGGCGGACGCGGCGGCGGTGGACGAGGCGGACGCGGCGGACCGAGCCCCACCGATTTTCGTATGGCGGTGAAGGCTGGACCCCGGACCATCGGCGTCACGTTCGTGCAGAAAACCGAAGCCCTGGATGAAGCTACCCTGAGTCCCCGCAGGCGCAGCCGCGGAACCCAACCCGCCGTTGCCTCGGTCACCATTCGCGGGCCCTTTAACGTGACCGGCCCGGGCGATACACCCAGCCGGGAGCGAATCTTCACTTGCCGCCCCGCCAGCGCCGCGGCCGAAGCGCCCTGCGCCAGGCAAATCCTTTCCACCCTCGCACGGCGCGCCTACCGGCGTCCGGTCACCGATGGCGATGTGGCCACCCTGCTTTCGTTCTACGAAAAAGGCCGCGCAGAGCGCAATTTCGATTTGGGAATCCAGCGGGCTCTGGAACGCCTGCTGGTCAGCCCGCAGTTTCTCTATCGCATCGAGCGCGATCCTGCCGGTGCTGCGCCCGGCACGGTCCACCCGGTCAGCGATGTGGAACTGGCCTCGCGCCTCTCGTTCTTTTTGTGGAGCAGTATTCCGGACGATGAACTGCTGACCGTGGCGGCCTCCGGTAAGCTGAAACAGCCCGACGTCCTGGAACAGCAGGTGAAGAGGATGCTCGCCGACCCGCGCTCCGAGTCCATGGTGTCGAACTTCGCGGCCCAGTGGCTGTACCTGCGCGACATCGATGTGAAGGCTCCGGACCTGTTTCTATTCCGGGATTTCGATGAAGGCCTGCGGCAATCCTTTGAGAAGGAAACCGATCTTTTCCTCGACAGTATTCTGCGGGAGAATCGCAGCGTACTCGAACTTCTGACCGCCAAGTACACCTTCGTCAACGAACGCCTGGCGAAGCACTACGGGATTCCCAATATTCGCGGAAGCCAGTACCAGCGGGTTACGTTTCCGGCAGACAGCCCGCGCGGCGGATTGCTGGGACAGGGCGGCATCCTGCTGCTGACGTCCTATTCGACGCGCACATCGCCGGTCCTGCGCGGCAAGTACGTTCTGGAGAATTTGCTGGCGTCGCCCCCGCCGCCTCCCCCTCCCAACGTTCCATCGCTTAAGACCGAGGGGGCCAAGACCGGCGAGCCGCTTTCGCTGCGCGAAGCCATGGTGCAGCATCGGGCAGATCCCGCCTGCGCCAATTGCCACGCGCGCATGGATCCCATCGGATTCGCCATGGAGAATTTCGACGCCGTCGGAAAGTGGCGCGATCAGGATGCCGGTAAGGCCGTCGAGGTCAAGAGCACGCTGGCCGACGGAACCGTGGTGGATGGCGTAGCGGGCGTGCGAAGCCTGCTGCTGAAGGACCCCGAACGATTCGTGGGCGCGATCGCCCAGAAACTGCTGATGTACGGCATCGGCCGCAACGTGCAGTACTTCGACGAGCCGGCGGTGCGCAAGATTGTGCGCGAAGCAGCGGCGAGCGATTACAGGTTTTCATCGCTGGTGCTGGGCGTAACCAGGAGCGCCCCATTTCAAATGCGGACGGTAAAGGCGGAAAGGAAGAACCCATGACGTTTATCACCAAGAAGGCATTGTCGCGGAGAACCCTGCTAAAAGGTCTGGGCACGACGCTTGCACTGCCCATGCTGGATTCGATGATCCCCGCGCTCTCGGCCGCCGCCAAGCCGACGCCCCGTCTGGGTTGGGTGTACGTTTCGCACGGCGTGATTTGGGACCAATGGAAGCCCACCAAGATCGGCCACGGCTTCGAGCTGACGCCCAACCTGAAGCCCCTGGAGAAGGTCAATGGCCAGTTCAATATTCTCACCGGGCTTTCGCATCTGGAAGCCGACACCAAGGGCGATGGCAGCGGCGATCATACGCGCGCCTCGGCGGCCTGGCTGACCGGCGTGCATGCCTACGACCGTACTCGTCCCGGCGTCGAAGTGAAACTGGCGACCACCGCGGACCAGCTCGCGGCGCAGGTTCTCGGAAAGAACTCGCCCATTCCTTCGATCGAGCTGACCGTCGATTCCGCATCGGCGGGCTCCTGCGATTCCGGAGACTGCTTCTACGTCAACACCGTTTCCTGGCGCAATCCGTCCACGCCCAATCTGCCTGAGAATCAGCCCCGCGTAGTGTTCGAACGCCTGTTTGGCGATGGCGGCAGCAGTGCCCAGCGCCTCGCTCGCGCCAAGAAGACCAGCAGCATCCTGGATTCGGTGGCCGAAGAGGCCGGCAGTCTGGCGAACACGCTAGGCAACAGCGACCGCTCCAAGCTGGGTGAATACCTCGATTCGGTGCGCGACATCGAGACGCGTATTCAGAGCGCCGAAAAGCAGGGCATCCAGAATATCGAGCTGCCGGATCGTCCCGTGGGCATCCCGGATAGCTTCGAACAGCACACGAAGCTGATGTTCGATCTGCAGCTGATGGCCTTCCGCGCGGATCTCACCCGCGTCTTCAGCCTGATCATGGCGCGTGAGCTGAGCGGCCGCACCTATCCGATGATCGGCATCCCCGGACAACATCACTTGATCTCGCATCACCGCGACGATGCGGATCTGATGTCGCAGAAAGCCCGCATCGACACGTACCACGTGCAGATGCTCGCGTACCTGCTGGAGCAGATGCAGGCTACGCCCGATGGCGATGGCACGCTGCTGGACCACAGCCTGATCATGTACGGCAGCGGAATGGGCAATGGAAATCTGCATCGCCATTCGGATATGCCGGTGCTTCTGGCCGGCAAGCTGGGCGGCAAGTTCAAGACCGGGTACCATCTGGATTACAAGATGGACACGCCCATGGCGAATCTGCTGGTGACACTCCTCGATAGCGCCGGTGTGCCCATGGAAAAACTGGGCGACAGCACCGGTCCGCTGAAGATGGAAACGCTGTCGATCTAAATTAAGGAGACACTGTCCATGTCCGAGCAAACTCGCCGGGAGTTGTTGCAGAAGACCGCCCTGGTGGCTGCAGCCGCCGCACTGGCCTCTGCCGCTCCGGTACTGGCGCAGGATACTCCCGCTGCCGAGGACACTTCGGCATGGAAGAAATTTTTCCCGGAAGGTTTCCGCAATGAGCGCATCAAGACCTCAGGCGCCGAAATCAACACTGTGATCGGGGGCTCGGGTCCGCCGCTGCTCCTGTTCCACGGCGCTCCCGATTCGCTGATCACCTGGCGCATGATTGCTCCGGATCTGGCCAAGGACTACACGCTGGTGCTCTGCGACCTGCGTGGCTACGGCGATTCCAGCAGGCCCGCCGACAAGCCCGATTTTTCCCAGCAGTCCAAGCGTCACATGGCCATCGACGGCGTGGAGGTGATGGAACACCTGGGCTTCCGCCAGTTCCGCATGGTGGGGCATGACCGCGGCGCCCGCGTCGGGCGAAGAATGGCGCTCGATCATCCCGATCGCGTCCTCAAGCTTGCCGTGCTCGATATCGTGCCGGCCCACTATCTTTACTCCCACGTCACCCTCGAGTTCGCGCGCGGGTACCCGCATTGGTTCAGTTACCTTTTGCCGGCGCCCGGCCCCGAAAACGACCTGGTCGCCGCTGCCAAACGCCAGGCAGCGCAAGCCACTAACGATGTCCAGCGCGAGTACCTCCGCCACCGCGTGAAATTCGAGATGGAGCACTGCATGTGCGAGGACTATCGCGCCTCGGCATCCGTCGACCTGAAGATCGATCATGCCGATATCAAGGCCGGGAAGAAGATCACTTGCCCTCTGCTGGCGCTGTGGGCGGGCCGGGGTCTGTATCCGCGGCTGTTTGAAGACGTCCTGGGCATCTGGAAAGAGGAAGGCACCAAAGTCAGCGGCAAGCCTGTCGACGGCACCCACAACCTCCAGGAAAGTGCTCCCAAAGAAACACTGGCCGAGTTACAGGCCTTCTTGAAGTCGTAACGAGTTACCGGGTCCGGCTGCCATAATAGGGGTTTCCGGCATGCCCACCGCCCCATCGGACACTCCTACCGTCGATCGGCTGCTCGACACTGCCGCGGAGCTGTTTTGGGAAAAGGGCTTCGCCGCCACCACCACCCGCGAAATCGCCGCTGCGTTAGGAATTCAGCAAGCCTCCCTGTACTATCACATGGCCAGCAAAGAGGATCTGCTCTATCAGATCTTCGGATCGTCGCTGCATCAGTTTCTGGCCGACGTGCCGGCGGCAGTTCAGCAGGTTTCCGATCCGCGGGAGCGCATCCGCGTTCTCATCCGCGCGCACATCTTCACGCTGCTGCGATACCAGAAGCGCAACATGACCATGCTCACCGAGCTGCGTGCGCTGTCTCCCCGGCATCGCGCCGAAGTGGTGGCGCTCCGTAAACGGTATGCGGATTTCGTGAGGGCCACCATCGAGGACGCTCAGGCGAACGGCGCGATGCGGGGCGATATTCCAGCAGGCTACCTGAGTCTGGGACTTTTGAACATGCTCAATTGGGCGGCTCGCTGGTATCGCCAGAATCGAGATCCAACGCCCGAGCAGGTCGCCGAGCTGTTCTTCAAACTCTATTCGGGCGGGGCGGCCTCAGCTCGCGCGCACAAGTCTCTGCGTATGCCGGATTGGAAGGCTCCAGTTTCGGGGAAGAGCGTTGCGGCGCGCCCCAGGAAACAGTCCAGACCGGCCGATTCCACCGTGCAACGCCTGCTGGATGCCGCCGTGGCTCTGTTCTCGCGGCAAGGCTACGCCGCCACCAGCACGCGCGAAGTGGCCGCGCTGCTGGGGATCCAGAAGGCGTCGCTGTACTATCACATCCAAAGCAAGGAAGATTTGCTCTACTTTATTTGCAAGTCCACACTCGAGCAGATCCGCGACGATGTGGAAACCGCGTTGGCCGATGTCGCCGATCCGCTGGAGCGGACCAGCACCCTGATCTCTACGCATGTGGAGAGTATGCTGCGAAGCAAAGATGAGCATGCCACCACCTTGACCGAGATGTATGCGCTTTCGAAAGACCGGCTGGCGTCGATTGTGCTCCTCCGCGAGGGATATGTGGATCTGGTGCGGTCGGTCCTGCGCGAAGCCCAGCAGGCCGGCGCGCTGCGTGAGGACATCGACGCGAGGTATCTGGCGCTCGCGCTGATGGGACTTCTGAACCGGGTGTTGGTCTGGTATCGCCGCCGGGGTCCTTTATCGCCCGGCCAGTTGGGGCAACTGCTGGCAATGATATTTCTGGCCGGCGTGGCTCCCGTCAAAGCCGGATCGCGCCTTACTTCCTGACGTACCGCTTCAGCGCCTTGGGGCCCACTTCGGCGCCGTAGATGACGCCTTGGGCGTCCGCCGCTACGCCTTCTGCCCCGCTGGTGGCCGAGCGGTCGGGATCGGGTTCGGGATCCGGGATGAAGGCCTGGACGGAGCCGTCCTTGGCGCTCCCGACGCGGATCCCGCGTTTCCAGCCGGGATGACGCGCCGTGTTCGACTCGGAATCGGCCACGTACAGGACGTCGTTCTTGTCGATATAGAGGCCGCTGGGACGGCTGAATTGGGTCCACTGTTCCAGAAACTTTCCGTCCTGATCGAAAATCTGGATCCGGTTGTTGTTGCGGTCTCCGACGAACAGGCGTCCCCGCGAATCCAGCGCCAGCGCGTGCGGCGTATCGAATTCACCTGGAGCCGATCCTTTTTTCCCCCACGTCTGGATGAACTTCCCGTCTTTGGTGAACTTCACGATGCGCGCGTTGGTGTTCCCGCCGTGTCCATCCGCGACGAAGATATCGCCGTTGGCTCCCACAATCACGTCAGAGGGCTGGTTGAACGTGTCCGGGCCGTCTCCGGCGACGCCCGCCTTGCCCAATGTCAGTAAGACCTTTCCCTCCGGGCTGAATTTGAAGACCTGCTGGCCCTTGCCGTCCTTGCCTTGCCCGTCGGTCACCCAAACGTTTCCCTGTTGATCCACGGAAATGCCGTGCGGAAACACGAACATGCCTTCGCCGAAGCTCTTGAGTAACTTGCCGGACGTATCGAACTTCAGAATCGATGGAAGATTGGATCCGGCGCACGTATTGGCGCCGCATCGTTCGGCCACCCACAAGTTGCCCTCGCGATCCACCTCCGCCGCGCTGGTGGATCCCCACGTTCTGCCGTCGGGAAGCTTGGCCCAGTTTTCGACCGTGCGATACGGATTGGGCAGATTCGCCTGCGCCCATGCAATCGTGCTGGAGATTGCGACAAGGAGAAACAGCATCCTTCGATTCGTGATGGTCATGCTCTCAACTCCATTCCCACCCTCTTCGGCTTATCTGCGATGGCCTCTGCGTTCGACCGATCCTGCGCCTGTGCGGTCAGCACAAGAGAGCCAATCATCCGACTCGCATCAGCAAGCATCATCCTCCCTA
>DATIRX010000318.1:0-4465 GCA_035469225.1 Bryobacteraceae bacterium | reverse complement strand
CCTAATGCAATCTGAGCATTACAGGCAGTATCTCCACCTTTAAGTGAGCTAGCGGCGGCTTCGCCCAGGCCGAAATCCGCGGCCTTCCAAATGTGTTTCTCCACGCCCTGGGCAGTAACTTCGTACACGTCGGTCGGGCCGGTGGTGGTGATCTCATCCAACCCGTCCTGCCCGTGGACAACAAACGCCCGGCGGGTTCCCAGCTCCGCCAGCGCTTCGGCCATGAGCTTGGCAGCCGCCAGCGACGGCGCCCCGATCAGCTGTGCATTCGCCCGGGCCGGATTCGTCAGCGGTCCCAGCAGGTTGAACACGGTTCGAAGCTTCAACGCCCGGCGCACCGGCTGGACCTGCTTCATCGCCGGATGCATCGCCGGTGCGAACAAGAATCCGATGCCGATCTCGCGAATCGCCCGCGCGGCTTCTTCCGGGCTCAGCGTAACGCGCACCCCCAGAGCCTCCAGCACGTCGGCACTCCCGCTGGTGCCCGATATGGACCGGTTGCCGTGTTTGGCGACGTGCGCGCCGGCGCCCGCCATCACGAGGGCCGCCACGGTGGAAATATTAAACGTGCCAGCGTCGTCGCCGCCGGTTCCGCAGGTGTCGATGACATCGGGTCCGGCATCCACCACAATCATTCTGTCGCGCATCGCGCGCGCGAATCCGGCGATTTCCTTGGCGGTCTCGCCTTTCATCTTCAGGGCCACCAGGAACGCGGCAATTTCTGCTTCACTCGCCCCGCCTTCGAGCAACACGCCCATGGCCTGATGGGCTTCCTCGCCCGAAAGGTCCGAGCCGGCGGCCACGCGATGCAAATAAGGCAGGAGAGACATGACGTGCGGTATAGTGAGAATTCTCCACTGTAACATCGCAATGAAAATCCATGAGTATCAGGCCAAGGCGCTCTTGGCACGCTACGGAGTCCCTGTCCCCAGGGGCGAGGTAGTCATGTCGGTGAAAGAAGCCGAGGCCGCGGCTGCCCGCATCGGCGGCAGCGTGGTAGTGAAGGCTCAGATTCACGCCGGCGGGCGCGGCAAAGGCGGGGGCGTCAAGGTCGCCAAGAATGCTCAGGAGGCTGCGGAGATCGCCCAAAGGATCCTGGGCATGACGCTGGTGACCCACCAGACCGGTCCGGAAGGCCGCGTGGTCCACCGCGTCCTGATCGAGGAAACCCTGCCCATCGAGCGTGAGCTCTACCTGGGCATCGTGCTCGACCGTGCGCGCGGCAAGAACGTGTTCATGGCCTCGGCCGACGGCGGCGTCGAGATCGAGGAGGTCGCGGCCAAGACCCCCGAGCGAATTCTTAAAGAAGCCATCGAGCCGGGACTCGGCCTGCTGCCGTTTCAGGCGCGCAACCTGGCTTTCGGCATCGGGATCACGGGTGCCACGGCGAACCTGGCGGCCCAGGCCATGATGGCTCTGGCCCGCGCCAACGAGGCGCTGGACGCCTCTCTCGCCGAGATCAATCCCTTCATCCTCACCAAAGACGGCAAGGTCTACGCGCTCGACGCCAAGATGAATCTGGACGACAACGCCATGTTTCGTCACAAGGATCTTCTGGAGCTGCGCGATCTGAACGAAGAAGATCCTCTGGAAGTGGAAGCCTCTCGCTTCGGGCTGACCTACATCAAGCTGGATGGCAACGTCGCCTGCCTGGTGAACGGCGCGGGATTGGCCATGGCCACCATGGATATCGTCAAGTTCGCCGGCGGCAGTCCCGCGAATTTTCTGGATGCCGGCGGCGGTGCCAACGTCGAACAGATCAAGAATGCCTTTCGCATCCTGTTGTCCGACAAATCCGTGAAAGCCGTACTGATCAACGTGTTCTGCGGAATTCTTCGGGGCGATATCGTTGCCACGGGTGTAGTGGAAGCCGTGCGCGAGATGACCGTGAAGGTTCCCATCGTGGTCCGCATGGAAGGCACCAACGCCGACCAGGGCCGCCAGATCCTGAAGGATTCGGGACTCAAGGTGACGGTTGCCGAAGGCATGCGCGACGCCGCCGAGAAAGTGGTCGCAGCCGCGAAATGAGCGTTCTAGTCAACGAAAACACGCGATTGCTCGTGCAGGGCTTCACCGGCAAGGAAGGCACCTTCCACGCACAGCAGGCCATCGCCTACGGAACCAAGGTCGTCGGAGGCGTCACCCCCGGCAAAGGCGGACAGAAACACCTGGACCTGCCGGTGTTTGACACCGTCGCCGCCGGAGTCCAGGCCACCGGCGCGAACGCCACTGTGATCTTTGTGCCGCCGCCCTTCGCCGCGGACGCCATTATGGAAGCCGCCGAAGCGAACCTCGCTCTGGTCGTGTGCATCACCGAAGGAATTCCGCAGGCCGACATGCTCCGCGTATGGGCGTTTCTCAAAGAGCATCCGGCGACGCGGCTGGTCGGCCCGAACTGCCCCGGCGTCATCTCGCCCGGCAAATGCAAGATCGGAATCATGCCGGCGTATATCCACAAACCGGGCCACGTGGGCGTGGTCTCGCGCTCCGGCACGCTGACCTACGAAGCCGTGGGCCAGCTCACCGGACTGGGCATCGGACAATCCACCTGCATCGGAATTGGCGGCGATCCCCTGATCGGCACGACCTTCATCGACGCGATCCGGCTCTTCAATGAGGATCCCGATACGCACGCCATCGTGATGATCGGCGAGATCGGCGGCAACGCCGAGGAGACCGCGGCCGACTACATCCAGAAGAACGTCAAGAAACCAGTGGTGGGATTCATCGCCGGGCAGACCGCTCCCCCAGGCCGCCGCATGGGTCACGCCGGAGCAATCATCTCCGGCGGCAGCGGAAAGGCCGCCGACAAGATCGCCGCAATGAAGGCCGCGGGCATCGACGTCTGCGCATCCCCCGCCGAGATAGGACAACGAATATGGAACGTACTTTCGCAATCATCAAACCAGACGCCGTAGCCGCAAACCAGTCCGGCGAGATTATCGCCATCGCCCAAAAAGCCGGTTTTCGGGTTGCCGGCATGAAAATGAAGCGGCTCAGCCAGCTGGAAGCCGAGGGTTTCTATGCCGTCCATCGCGAGCGGCCCTTCTACGCATCGCTGGTGAAGTTCATGACCGAGGGTCCCGTCGTGGTCATGGTGCTCGAAGCTCCCGACGCCATCAAGAAATGGCGCGATACGATGGGAGCCACCAATCCGGCCAACGCGGCGGAAGGGACCATACGCAAGCGCTTCGCCGCCGGCATCGAACGCAACTGCGTGCACGGATCGGACGCGCCCGAGACGGCGGCGGTCGAGATCCCGTATTTCTTCAGCGCCACCGAGTTGCTGTAGCGCCGGCCTTCAGGCCGGTCTTTAGTCTGCGCCGGCCTTCAGGGTAGCGCCGGCCTTCAGGCCGGTCTTCTTAGGCTCCACGCTTGGGCTCGACCCTCAGCTTCATCCCGTCCACCGCCACAACCCGAACCTCCGCGCCCGATTCCACCGGCGACGACGACTCGGCGTCCCAATACTCGCCGTGAACGAAAACTTTTCCCGCCGGAGCCAGCGCAGTGCGAGCCTGACCGATTTCGTCGATCATCCCCTCGCCGCCCATGAGCGATTTATTGCGGCGCGCCCGCAGCGCCAGCGTCAGCAGGAACATCGTAATCAGCGCGAAGGGGATTGACACGGCGAGAGCAGTGACCAGGTGGATGCGAATCTCCGGAGGCCCGTCGATCAGCATCAGCGCGCCCAGAACCATGGCCACCGTGCCGCCGGCGCCGAGAACTCCGTGAGAGGTGAAGTGCGCCTCCAGGATGAACAGCGCGGCCCCCAGCAGCAGCAACGCCACGCCCGCCCAGTTCAGCGGAAGAACCGCCAGCGATGAGAGACCCAGCAGCAGAAGAATGCCTCCGCCCACGCCGGCGATGATCAGGCCCGGCGAGTTGAACTCCACGTACAGCCCCAGCGCGCCGAGCACCAGCAGGATGAAGCCGACGTTGGGATCGGCAATCGCGCCCACCACCCGCTCGCGCAGCGTAAGGTCGTAGGGGATCACTTCCGCGCCGCTCAGGTGCAGTACTTCTTTACGCCCATCGAAGCGGGTGATCTCGCGTCCCTCCAGCGCTTCGAACAGCTTTTGCTCGCTGGGCGCGATCAAATCGATTAAATGCTGGTCCAGACTCTCCTTTTCGGTAAACGCCTTGGCTTCGCGGATGGTGGTCTCGGCCAACACGGCGTTGTGCCCGCGCTTTTCCACCGTGCTGCGCAGCCATGCCGCTGCATCGTTCTCTACCTTGTGCCGCATCGTCTCCTCCATCTGGCCGCCCAAAGCCACCGGCGAGGACGCCCCGGTATTGGTGCCGGGAGCCATCGCCGCCACGTCCGCGGCTTCGAGAATAAAGAACCCGGCCGAGGCCGCGCGGCCCCCGCTGGGCGTGACGTAGGCGATCACCGGCACGCGCGAGGCGACGATCTTCTCGTTCATCTGGCGCGTGGCATCCAGCAGCCCGCCTGGAGTATTCAGGC
>DATIRX010000317.1:0-3276 GCA_035469225.1 Bryobacteraceae bacterium | reverse complement strand
CGTTTACAGCACTCAACAGCATCCAACCCGGCGGGATTCACCCGAAGCCCGGCCAAACTACTGGCGGTAACGGACCGTTGACCGGACAAGAGGTGCAGTTCAATTTCAGCTTCGTCACCCCCTTCAACCTGCCGGCCGACCACTATTTCTTCGTTCCACAAGTGACGCTGACCAACGGTGCGCAGTTCTACTGGCTATCGGCCTCCAGACCGATCAGTGGAGCTGGCACGACACCATTCGCTCCCGACTTGCAGGCATGGACCCGGGATGCGTTCCTCGATCCCGACTGGCTGCGTGTGGGTACGGACATCGTCGGCGGTGCGACACCGCCTACTTTCAATGCCGCCTTTTCCCTGAATGGCACCTCGGTGCCCGAGCCGTCGAGCATTGGCTTGGTTATAGGCGGGCTGGCTCTCATCGGCTTTCGACGATACCGAACCTTGGCCTAACGCGATTGATCGAGCGTTGGCTGCTCGGCTAGTTTGACAGCCGTCGCTGAAGGACAATTGCTCCGAATTAAGTGCGGTAATACAGATCCGCCTGAGTCGTGGGGCGCGTGGGATTTCCCGCGTGCCGACCGGTTTGGGCGGATGGGGCGATTGCGAATTTCCGGTCATAATTCGCCTCCGGCCGGATCGCGCGCCATGCGGGTCTCCGCGCATTCCTGCGGGCGGGGGGATGAAGTTCGGCGCGGTACTGGAGAAGAGGCGCGGGGGAGGCCCCGGCACCACATTTGAGACAGGAGAGGGAGCGCTGCGCTTTCTAATTTGAGCTTCTGGTTGCGGAGATAGACTTATACTCTTTGAAGTATAAATCATCTATAATCAACAAGAAAGGAAATTGGCTTTCTTATGTGGTTCGTAGCCAGACGCTCTATCCAACTGAGCTACGGGCGCGCGCGGTGAGACTCTTTGAACTTAACACAGCCGCGCCGGTTCTACCAATATGCCAGCGGATCCGGTAATTTCTTTCCGCAAGAACACATTCCCTCGCTCCGTTCATGGTCCGCCATGCGCCCGCAGGCAGCGCAACGCACCCAGCGCGTATTTATCCGGTCCGGCACCCACACGCTAGTGAATCCTCCCGACGCCAGCTCCGTGCCAAAAAACTTCTTCATCGCCTCGGCATGCGAG
The DNA here is from genome assembly GCA_035469225.1 of Bryobacteraceae bacterium. Taxonomy (GTDB): domain Bacteria; phylum Acidobacteriota; class Terriglobia; order Bryobacterales; family Bryobacteraceae; genus Palsa-187. The sequence goes on along the minus strand of DATIRX010000317.1, from coordinate 2,143 downwards.
CCGCCGGTGAGCAGCTGCCGCGGATCCCTGGCGCTCTCCCAGGCGCTGATGGTCATCATCCTCCGCCCTACCGTCGCGCCGACCCAGCCCAGGAAACCGCTCATCGACATCATCTCGCCGACAATCTTGGAGGACTGCTGCTCCACCATTCGAGTTTCCTCGGGTGAGCGGCTTTCAAGAACCGTGATGCTGAACGCTCCCGGCTTCGCGCCCTTGCCCAGCGAGGCCCTGGTAGCGTTGCCGAACGTGAACGGCCCGATCTCCGCCGGCTGGACCAGAACCTGCAGCCCGAGCTGCTCCGGCACGGCCCGCGAATCGAAATATCCGTCCACGGTTTGAATCCTGCCGTTGGCCAGCCGAATAAAATCGGCGCCTGAAACGGTGACCGATTTCCCGGTGGGCGGCAGACCCATCATCGATCCATGGTTTGTACCGCGCATGGTCCACTGCGCTGCGACCAAGTTTTCGCCCACGAGTCCCTGACTGGTGATTTCGAAAGAGAGATCGGGGAACGCAGACCACAGCCCGGCCATGTATCCCTTAAGAGCTTCGCCTCGCAAAGGTCCGCCGCTGGCAGGATCGCAATAGGTTCCATCCGATGTGAACGTGGCCAGGACGGCATCCGCGTCGCGCCGGTTCCAGGCGTCAAAATACTGAGCACATCTCTCCAGAGCTTCCATGTCGCTCATGTTACAATGAAGATTCCCTATTATGCGATTTGGCGTCGTCGTGTTTCCGGGAAGCAATTGCGATCACGACGCGTGGTACGCGGTCTCCGGTAATCTGGGCCATCAGGCTGAATTCATCTGGCACGATTCCACTTCGCTCGGCAACGCCGACGCGGTGATACTTCCAGGCGGATTTTCCTACGGCGATTACCTGCGCTGCGGGGCCATCGCGAAGTTTTCTCCGGTGATGTCCGCGATCAAGAAATTCGCTCAGAACGGCGGTCTCGTGCTGGGCATCTGCAATGGGTTCCAGATCCTGGTGGAGAGCGGCCTGCTTCCCGGCGCGCTGCTGCGAAACCGCAATCTTCGCTTTGTCTGCCGGCCGGTGACTTTGCGGATTGAGACCGCGAACACGCCGTTCACCTGCGCGGCGACCCGTGGGCAGCTGATGAAAGTTCCCGTGGCGCATGGCGAGGGATGCTATTTCGCCGACCAGCGCACCCTGGATATGCTCGAAGCTGAGGATCGCGTGGTGGTGCGCTACCTGGATAACCCCAACGGCTCCTTGCGCGATATCGCCGGGATTTGCAGCGAACAGCGCAACGTGATGGGAATGATGCCACATCCCGAGCGCGCTTCCGACCCGCTACTCGGTTCGACGGATGGGCGCGTCATTCTGGAATCCATGGTCCGGTCGATGGTAGCGGTGCATGCGTGAGTAACGTCGCATGAGCGAATTGGCCCCCTCGGAGCTGGCAAAGGTCCGAGCCATCCTCGGCCGGGAGCCGAACCAAACGGAAACCGGCATCTTCACCGTGATGTGGAGCGAACATTGCTCCTATAAGAGCTCGCGCCTGCACCTGAAGAAGTTGCCGACGCGGAGCGAGCGCGTGCTGGTGGGTCCTGGAGAAAACGCCGGCATTATCGATATCGGGACCAATGAAAAAGGGGAGCGCTATGCGATCGCCTTTAAGATCGAATCGCACAATCATCCCAGTTTCATTGAACCGTTTCAGGGCGCGGCCACCGGAGTCGGCGGGATCCTGCGCGACATTTTTACCATGGGCGCCCGGCCCATCGCCGTTCTGGATGCCATTCGTTTCGGTCCTCTGGACGATCCGGAGTGGGGCGACCGCAACCGCCGCATCCTCGAAGGCGTGGTGGAAGGTATCGCGCACTACGGCAACTGCTTCGGCGTGCCCACCATCGGCGGCGAGTGCGTATTTGAACCCTGCTACAACGGAAATCCGCTGGTCAACGTATTCGCGTTAGGCGTCTTTCGCCAGGATGAAATTTTCTTCGGACGCGCTACGGGTATCGGCAATCCGGTCATCTATGTGGGCGCGAAGACCGGCCGCGACGGGATTCACGGAGCGTCCATGGCGTCGGCGGAATTCACCGAAGAATCCAAGCAAAAACGGCCCAACGTGCAGGTGGGCGATCCGTTCATGGAAAAGCTTCTTCTGGAAGCCTGC
>DATIRX010000316.1:0-4500 GCA_035469225.1 Bryobacteraceae bacterium | reverse complement strand
GGCCATCTCCAGCCAGATCCGGTGGCCGGACGGCGCGAGCGCCGCGTGTCCCAGCGTCAATCCCAGCGCTTCGCCGACCACCTGGGAACTGGCCGCGGTTCCCATGAACTGGCAGCCTCCGCCGGCGGTGCCGCAGGCCCTGCAGCCCAGGAACGAGGCTTCGTCCAGCGTGATCTCCCCGTGCGTAAACCGGACGCCGATGGTCTGGACGCGCCCTGCGTCCTCGCCTTCCTCGGGGGGCAGCGTCACGCCGCCCGGAACCAGAATGCAGGGCAAATCGCCCATGCCGGCCAGCGCCATCATCATCGCCGGCAGACCCTTGTCGCAGGTCGCGACGCCCAGGACGCCGCTGCGAGTGGGCAGCGAACGGATCAGCCTTCTGAACACGGTCGCCGCATCGTTGCGATAGGGCAGGCTGTCGAACATCGCCGTGGTTCCCTGCGAGCGGCCATCGCACGGGTCCGTGCACGCGCCCGCGAACGGAATCGCGCCGCTATCATGAAACTCACGGGCGGCTTCCTCCACCAGCAAGCCCACTTCCCAATGCCCGGTGTGATAGCCGAGCGCAACCGGTGTGCCATCGGGCCCGCGCACGCCTCCGTGGGTCGAAAGCACGAGGTATTCTTTCGCGCCCATCCCTTCGGCTTTCCAGCCCATCCCGGCGTTCTGTGTCCAGCCAAACAGGTGGCCCGAGGGCCATTCGCGCAGGATTTCAGGCGTAAACGGAAGCGAGCCCGGCGGACCCGGCGCCCGCGACGGGATGTCGTACAAATCGGGAATTGCGGAGTCGAAGACGTTCATGAGCGGCGGGGCAAACGCTTAGGATAGCGCATTCTCTTTTTTGTCCTCAGACTTCGTTGCCAGTCGTGAATACCACTCATGAAAGCGCATACTATTTTTAGCGCTTACTCGTGCATGAACGGGTCCGCGAGGTAGCTCCGCTCACGATACTCGAAATAGTCGAAGTCCGCAGGCCGACCTGTCCCTGCCAGGTCCTGGCAACAAACGCCCACGAACGCTCCCGTGAAATTCGGAGTGCCTGGCACCGATGCTTCGTCCGACAGAATGCTCGCATCCAGCGGCCCGATCCGCGTCCAATCGCGGTCTCCCGTGCGGTAGGCGAAATACAGCCGTTCGAAATCCACCTCCACGCGCAACTGAATCGGTTCGTCTGAGGGGATCGCGACCGGAGTGCCGAAAACGTCCGGCTGCGGTTGATCGGGCACGCACGACCACACCTGGACATACTTGCCCAGATCCTCATGATGCGAAACGTACAGGTAGTGGAACTTGCTGCTGTTGTAGTAGCAGATCAGGCCGGCCATCTGCTGGTAACGGTCGGGTTCGAACTCTACAACTGTCTCGGCGTGATAGCAGTGCGCTTGCTGCCGCCGGGCGACGAGCGACTGCCGGAAATGGCTGCCCAGCGTTTCGCGGCCGTAAAGGCGAAGAAAGCCAGGACGTGCGGCGAGGCTGAACAACTCTTCCGGCCACGGCGAGCGCAGCCACTGAAAATCCAGCGGCAGAGTCGCACTCTCGAAGTCCTCGCGCTCGGGTAATGCGGGAAAAGGATGTTGCGGAAGCGCAGGCGCGGCGACTTCGGTGTACGGCAGCCCGGCGCCGTCCAAGGTCCGCAGCCAGCCATCCTGCGACCACACCATCGGCCGGATCGCGGTTTCGCGCCCCAGCGTGCAGCGGCCGCGGTTGGGAAGCGGGCGGCCGCACAGATGCACGAGATACGTTTCGCCGTTCTGAGTCTCCACCAGGTCGGCGTGCCCGGCTCGCTGCAATTCGATATCGGGCCGATGGCGCGCGGTCAGAATATACACGTCCGGATGCAGCTCGTAGGGTCCGGTAAGCTCGCGCGACCGCGCCATAGTCACGGCATGTCCCCAACCTGTCCCGCCCTCAGCAGTCAAAAGGTAGTAGTAACCGTTTCGCTTATAAAGGTGCGGACCCTCCGTAAAACCAATCGAGGTGCCTTTGAAAATGTTGTGAATCGGCCCCACCAGCCTGCGCTCCGCGGGAGAGTATTCCTGCAGCACGATCCCGCCGAAACGGTTGTGACCCGGCCTGTGGTCAAGGAGCATGTTGACCAGGTATTTTCGGCCATCGTCATCGTGAAACAGCGAAGGATCGAAGCCGCTGCTGTTCAGATAGACCGGATCCGGCCAATCGCCATCGATACGGGGATTGGTAATCAGGTAATTGTGGGTGTCGCGCCAGCCCGCCCCGGAGGCGCCGCCCTGCGAGGTGCGACCGTAGCGTTTCACGTCCGTGTATGCGAGCCAGAACAGACCGTCGCTGTAGCTGAGGCAGGGCGCCCAAACACCGCAGGAATCCGGGTCGCCGAGCATGTTGAGCTGGCTCTCTCTGCGCAGCGGCCGCGTGAGCAATCGCCAGTGCATCAGATCGCGCGAATGGTGAATCTGGACGCCCGGATACCATTCGAACGTGGAGGTCGCGATGTAGTAATCATCGCCGACCCGCAGGATGGAAGGATCCGGATTGAATCCAGGCAGGATTGGATTTCGAATTCCTCCCGGCATCTTTTCAATTGCTCCTAAGCGGCGCGTAAACCGGTTCGAGTTTGCGCTCGCGGACGACGGTCCAAAGCACGGCCGCGCCCACCAGGTCGAGGAACGCCAGACAAACGAAGAAAGGCGTGTAGCCGACCGTGGCCACCAGTCCGCCGATCAGCAGCGAAAAGATGGTCAGGCCGGCGTTGCCGAACGTGCCCGCCAGTCCGGCGGCCGTCGCTACCTCATTCTTGGGGAACAGGTCGCTCGACATGGTGATCACCGTGACCGAAAGCGTCTGGTGCGCGAAGCCGCCCAAGCTGAGCAGCGCGATGGCCGCGTAGGGGCTTTCCACCATGCCTACGAAACCCATGCCCAGCATCAGAAAGGCCCCCAGGGTGAAAGCGCAGCGCCGTGAATTCACGATGCTCATAGCAAAGCGTTTCTGAAGCCGCATGGCCAGCAATCCCCCGAACACGCAACCGAAGTCCGCGGCCAGAAACGGCAGCCACGCAAACAGGGCAATCTGCTTCAGGTCCATGTGCCGGACGCTGCTCAGGTACAGCGGCAGCCAGTAGCTGAGCGTGCCCCAGGTGGGATCGGCCAGAAATCGCGGCAACGCGATGCCCCAGAAGTTCCGCTCCTTTAGAATCCTCAGCAGTGAGGGCCGCGAACCATCGCCGACCAGGTGCTTCTCCTGCCCTTCGGAAATGTACTCCTTTTCTTTATCCGAAAGGCCGTGGTGTTTTTGCGGCGATTGATAGAAAAACAACCACAGAACCACCCAGACCAGACCTAGGGCGCCCGTGATCAGGAACGCAGCTCGCCAGTTATAGACGAGAATCGCCCACGCCACCAGGGGAGGCGCCACCATGGAACCGACCGAAGCACCGATGTTGTACACGCCTCCCGCCAATCCCCGCTCTTTTGCCGGAAACCATTCCGCAGTCGCCTTCACTCCCGCAGGATTGGCCGAACCTTCGGCAAACCCCAGCAACCCGCGCAGCCCAGCAAACGCCTGCCAGCTGTTAGCCAGCGAATGACTCATGTTGATCAGCGACCACGCCACCGCGAAAATGGCGAGTCCCATCTTCAGGCCGAGTACATCCAGCACATAGCCGCAGATGGGCTGCGTCATGATCGCGCCCTGGAACGCACCGACGATCCACGAATACTCGCGGGCGCTGATGTGTAGCTGCTCCAGAAGCGTCGGAGCCGCGACCGATAGCGTGCTGCGCGTCAAGTAGTTGATGATCGAGCCCAGCATGATCAGGCTGATCATCCACCAGCGCAGTCCCCGGATTTTGTTCATTGCCCTCTCAGAAGGTAGGCCGTGTCATTCCACCGGAGTTCGTTGCGGAACTGGCGCAGGTCGGTCGAGGCGTCGATGGGGAGAAACTCCAGCCCGGCCATCTCGGCGAAATCCTCCAGGTGCTCGCCTGTGAGAGCCTGGCTGAACCCCGTGTGATGCGCGCCGCCCGCATAAATCCAGGCCGCGGCCGCGGTTCGCAGGTTCGGGCGCGGCACCCACACGGCCCGGGCGACCGGAAGCTCGGGCAGCGGCTGCGGCGGATCGATCACATCAATGGCATTGACAATCATGCGGAAGCGATTGCCGGTTTGGATCAACGATACGTTGACCGCCGGCCCGGACGAGGCAGTGAAGACCAGCCGGACGGGATCGGCCTTTCCGCCGATCGAGAGGGGATGAATTTCGAGCGCCGGCTTATCTGTGGTGATCGAAGGGCAGATTTCCAGCATGTGAGCGCCGAGCACCTTGGCGGTCCCCCCGAAATCGTAGGTGTAGTCCTCCATGAACGACGTGCCGCCGGGGAGTCCATCCGCCATGACCTTCATCGTCCGGACCAGGGCCGCGGTTTTCCAGTCGCCCTCGGCGCCGAAACCGTAGCCCTCTTCCATGAGCCGCTGTACCGCGATTCCCGGAAGCTGCTTCAGTCCATGGAGATCCTGAAACGTATCG
>DATIRX010000315.1:0-2455 GCA_035469225.1 Bryobacteraceae bacterium | reverse complement strand
GCCGGAATGTTTGCGCTGCTGCAGGGCGCCAGTCCCGAAGTGAGCCGCGCGCTGATCGAACATCCGCAAATCGCAGCGGGTGCGTTCACGGGATCGCTGGGAGCCGGGCGCGCGCTGTTCGACGCAGCCGCGCGGCGGCCTGTACCGATTCCTTTCTTCGCGGAGATGGGCAGCGTGAATCCGCTCGTCCTGCTGCCGGAAATCCTGGAGCAGCGCGGCGAGGCGATCGCGGAAGGATTGTTCCAGTCCGTAACGCTCGGCTTCGGGCAATTCTGCACCTGCCCCGGCCTGGTGCTCGCCGTCGAGGGTCCGGTGCTCGACCGGTTCGCGCAGGCGCTGCGTACGAAGTTTCAGGCGGGCCAGCCGGGGACGATGCTCACTCCGTCGATCGCGCGTTCCTACCGTAGTGCGGTCGAGCGTATCAGCGGGCTTGCCGGCGTCACGACTTATCGCAATCCGGAACTCGCTTCGCGGGATGGAGTCCCGGTACTCTTTGAAACGACCGGCCCGACTTTCCTCGAAAATGATGATCTGCGGCACGAGGTGTTCGGACCTGCCACGGTGTTGGTGCGCTGCGAGTCGTCGAAACGGCTGATGGATCTGGCGAAGCATCTGGAAGGCAGCCTGACCGCGACGGTCCACGGCACGCACCATGATCTGGAAGAAAACCGTCCGCTGCTCGCCCTGCTGACGCGCAAAGCCGGCCGATTGGTGTTCAACGGATTTCCCACCGGCGTCGAAGTGTGCGCTTCCATGCAGCACGGAGGGCCTTATCCGGCAACCACCGACCCGCGGTTCACCTCGGTAGGCTCCACGGCGATCCAGCGGTTCGCCCGACCGGTGACTTTTCAGGATTGCCCGCCGGAATTCCTTCCGCCGGAACTGCAGGCGCTCTAGCTATGACGCCGATGGATCCGCGAACGGCGACTTATCGAAAAGTCACCCTGCGGCTGATTCCGTTTCTGTTCGCCTGCTACATCCTCGCGTACCTCGACCGGGTGAATGTAGGATTCGCCAAGCTGCAGATGCAGTCGGATCTCGGGATGAGCGAAACAGTTTATGGAATGGGCGCCGGGCTGTTCTTTATCGGCTATTTCCTTTTGGAAGTGCCCGCCAACCTGATTCTGCGCCGCCTGGGCGCGAGGCGCTGGCTGGGCCCGATCATGATTGCCTGGGGACTGGTTTCCGCGAGCATGATGTTCGTGACTGGCACTACCAGTTTCTACGTGCTTCGTTTTCTGTTGGGAGTGGTGGAATCGGGATTCTTCCCCGGCGTGATGCTGTATCTCACGTTCTGGTATCCGCACGACCGCCGCGCGGGAATCGTCGGGATGTTCATGAGTGCCAATCCCCTTTCCGGTGTGCTGGCAGGGCCGGTATCGGGCTGGATCCTGGGCGGAACGCACAACCTGGGCCTGCTGCGCCCGTGGCAGGTATTGTTTCTCGTGGAAGGATTGCCATCGGTTGTGGCGGGGATCGCAACCTTGCTCTATCTGGTCGATTCGCCCGCGCAGGCGCGTTGGCTGAACCCAAGCGAGCGCGCCATCATCTCGAGCGACCTGGAACGGGAAGAGAACGCCAAGCGGACCCAGGGCGCATCCCGCCATCACTTCCTCGACACGTTCCGCAGCGGCAAAGTGTGGCTGCTGTGTCTGGCCTATTTCGGCATTCAGATGGGCAACTATGGGCTCGCGTTCTGGCTGCCGCAGATTCTGAAGGACACCTTTAGCGGAGACCCCTGGCTGATCGGGTGGGCTTCCACGATCCCCTGGGGAACGGCAGCCATCGCCATGATCCTTTACGGGCATCATTCCGACCGGACCGGAGAGCGCCGCTGGCATGCCGCACTGGGCATCGGCATCGCCGGAGTGACGCTGGCCCTGGGCGGCGGGCTGCCAGGCATCACCGGATGGACTGGAGTGGCGCTGGTGACCTGCACCACCGCCGCGCTCATGTGCACGCAATCGGTATTCTGGTCGCTGCCAACCGCGGTTCTATCGGGCACCGCAGCCGCGGCCGGAATCGCCTGGATCAATTCGGTGGGAAACCTGGCGGGTTATCTCAGCCCCTTCCTGGTGGGGCGCATCCGGGACGTATCCGGTACGATGACCTGGGCGTACTTCGCCTTGGGTGCGTCCTGCCTGGTGGCGTCGGTGGTTTTGCTCTCGGTCGCGCGGTCCCGGGCTGGCGGGATTCCTCCGGCCACGGCGGCCGGCGTCTTCCAACATAGAATGGACGTGGGATGACGACCATGCGCAGGGCGGTGTTGTGGGACCTGGACGGCACTCTGGTGGATTCGGAAGAATACCACTGGCGGGCGTGGAAAGAAACGCTGGACCGGGCCGGCGTCTGCATCACCCGCCAGGACTTTCTATCCAGTTTCGGCCAGCGCAATGACGCAATCCTGGCAAAGTGGCTGGGCGAAAACGCGGGTGCCGGAAAGATCGAGCAAATC
>DATIRX010000314.1:0-13588 GCA_035469225.1 Bryobacteraceae bacterium | reverse complement strand
AACGCTATCGCGTGTAACAGATCCGAGTTAAACGGTTTGTCGCCAACTCCTAGAAGCGCGGAGCGCAGTCACCCTACAAGTTATTCGTAGTGCGTCCACATTCGGATAACCTTGACGACTCGCTGGTCCTTGAGGGTCTGGTATACAAGCCGGTGCTGAATATTGATCCGGCGTGAATAAGCGCCGGCCAGATCGCCAACCAGCTTTTCGTACGGCGGCGGATTCCGGAACGGATCGGCCGTCAGCACAGCCAGAAGCTTCTCCGCTTGGGGCCGCAGACCGGCCCGGGCGATTCTCTTGGCGTCCTTCGCGGCTTGCCTCGTAAAAACGACCTGCCAGGTTACCAGCCGGGGCTTTTGAGGCACGATTTAACCGGCGTTTTCAGACCCCGGCGGATCGAGCTCCGCATTCCGGGAATGGACAGGAGAAACAGCGTCTCCTGGATCGCACGCCAGTCCTCTTCGGAGACCAGCACACCGTTGGAGCGCTTACCGGTAATGAGAACGGGCTGGTGGGAAGCCGCGGTTTCATCCAGCAATCCATACAGACTGGACCGGGCTTGGCTGGCGTTCACGACCTTCGGCACGCCTTAAACGTACGCTTTCCCGTACGGATTGTCAAGCGATTACCCGCCGCTGCCTGCCGCCGGCGCGGGTTCCCTGGCCGGCCGCTCGCGTTCCTTGTCATAGACCGCGTGCGCGCGTTCGTCGAACTTGCCGAAGATCATCTTGCCCGCCGTAGTCTGCAACACGCTGGTCACCGACACATCGATGGTCTTCGAAATCATCTTGCGGGCGTTGTCCACCACCACCATGGTGCCGTCATCCAGGTACGCCACTCCCTGGCTGTACTCCTTGCCTTCTTTGAGGATGAATACCCGAATGGTTTCGCCGGGAAGGACCACCGGCTTGAGTGCGTTGGCCAGCTCATTGATATTCAGCACTTCCACGCCGCGCAGCTGGGCCACCTTGTTCAGATTGAAATCGTTGGTGACGATCTTGCAGGCGTACAGCTTCGCCAGTTCGATCAACTTCATGTCTACTTCGCGGACAGCCGGAAAATCGTCTTCGACAATCTTGATGTTCAACTGCGGCATCTTCTGGATTCTCTGCAGAACATCCAGGCCGCGCCGCCCGCGATTGCGCTTCATGGAATCCGAGGAGTCGGCCACCTGCTGCAGCTCGCGCAGCACGAACTGCGGGATCACCAGCGCTCCGTCGATGAACCCGGTCTCGGCGATGTCGGCGATCCGGCCGTCGATAATCACGCTGGTGTCCAGGATCTTGAAGGAAGTTTTGGTGGCATTCTCTCCTCCGAACAACCCGCCCAGAGCCCCCAGGTTCAGCATCTCGCCTTTGGCCGCTCCCACCACCAGGCCGCAATAGGTCATGAAGGCAAGCACCATCACCTCCAGAAAGGGAACCGTGTTATCGCTGTCGGGCATGGCGCGCTCCAGCACCAGCGAGATCAGATAGGCCCCCAGAATACCCAGAATGCTGCCGAAGACCGCGCCAATCAGCCGGGTCAGGCTGATCTGCTTGATGCGGATCTCGAACACCACGACCCCGATGCCGGTGGCCACGCCAATTCCGGCGGCCAGCGGTCCCTGGACATTGAAGGGATGCAGAAAGTAGGCCGCAAAGCCCAGAACAGCCACAAAAATAAGCCGGATGATCAGAAGTTCGCCCATTGTTCTCTTAGGCCCGCTCCCTGGCGGGCAGACCAACATTAAGATTACTTAGGGAACGAGTATATCACTCTTTAGCCCGGATTCCTGGGCCGCTGAGCGCGAAAGGAAGGACTTAGAGAGCTTTGGCGAGCTCTTCAGCGAAGGAACTCTGCGAACCGCGGCTTTCGCTGCTGCGTTTGGAGGCTGTCTTCTTGACAGTTCGGTTCGGCGGCGGACGGCGCTCGATGGGCCCGACGGTATGGCCGGTGGGGGCGTTCTGAGCGGCCTGCGCGCTCGGCGAAGACCCATGGCTGGCCGGTCCACGCGGCGGTGGCGGGCCCTGCCCCTTGGGTCTGGCTGGCTGCGCGGGATTGGCCCGTAGCAGGCGATCCTCCAACGGAGCACGGTCAAACCGGCGGATGATAGAGTTCATCTCCTCGGTGTTGGGCGCCTCGATGAACGCGAATCCCTTGGATTCCTGCGTTTCGGGATTGCGGATTACCTTAATTGCGTCCGCGACCAAGTTCTCGGCTGCCAGCCATCCCTTGATGTCGTCCGCTGTGACCCAGGTGGGCAAGTTGCCCAAAAATACCGTAAAACTCATCCGTGGTTGTCTTTATCTCCGTGAGAGGGGGTTTTGCCTGATGGAGACTATCCATGTAGGCATTAACATGCTACCACACTCCATCCTGCGCGCAAGTAGGTCAAATTACCTCACTACCTTATTACCAGCGAATACGGCATCAGGTGCTGGACGCCGCCGTGCGCCAGGGACCGCCATGGCAGACGGCCCGCCACGGCCTTGATCGCCGATTCCACTTCCGAACTATCGTTGGAACTTTTGAGAAGTACCTCCAGCAGAGTCCGGCGCGGGGGATAGGTCACCAGCGTAACTTGCTCGGAGGCAGCAATATTGGTGCGCTGCTTGATCATCTCGACGGCCCGGTCCAGGCCGCCGATTTCGTCCACCAGTCCGTTCATTTTCGCCTGGGAACCCAGCCACACGCGGCCTTGGGCCAGCGCTTCCATCTGGTCGTAAGGCCGTTTGCGCCCTTCCGCGACGCGCTGGACAAAGCCCTTGTAAAACACCTGGATCTCGCGCTGGACTTTTTCGCGTTCCTCCGCTGTCAAGGGTTTATACTCCGAATCGATGGCCGCGAAACGCCCGCGCGTGAGCAATTCCTTCTTCAGGCCGATCTTGTCGTACAGCCCGCGCAAATCCACCTTTCCGAAAAATACACCGATGGAGCCGGTGAGTGTGTTCGAATAGGCCAGTACGGGATCGCCGGTCATGGCGATGAAGTATCCGCCGGAAGCCGCCAGATCGGACATCGAAATCAGCACCGGCTTCTTCTTGCTCAGCACCTTCATCTCGTGCAGGATATCGTCGGATGCGATTCCATCGCCTCCGGGCGAATCCACGCGCACGATCACGCCCTTGATGCTCGAATCATTCGCCACCTGGCGCAGCTGCTTCACCATTCCGAAGGCGGTAATCCCGTTGTCGGTCGGATCCCCGCTCGGATCGCCCCGGGTGATTTCGCCGTCGCCTGTGACATAGGCGATGCGGGGCCTGCCGGTGGGGTCGGATCCCGCTGCCTTGGAGTAGCTGCGTGCGCCGATCTTCTTCAAGTCGGTCTTCAGCAGAGTATTCATCTGCGCCAGCATCTCGTCTTCGAAGATTAGGCCGTCCACCAACCCGCTGTCGAGCGCGCTCTTACCGATGAACGGCCCTTGATCGATCACGCCGCGCACCGCGCCCGCGGGCAGCTTGCGGCCGTCCGCCATCACCTGAACCAGATTTCCGTAGTATTGGTCCAGAATCTGATTGGTTACTTCCAGCGTTTCCGGGCTGGGGGAGGTCTTGGTAAAGGTATCCGGCGCGTCCTTGTACTTGCCGACGTGTTCGAACTCCATGCTCACCCCCAGCTTGTCGAGCGTTCCCTTGAGGAACAGCAGCTCGGCGCGGAGACCCTTGACGTCCAGCTCGTCTTCCGGCGCCATGTAGATTTTGTCCGCGGCAGTGGCCAGGTAGTATTCGCGCGTCCCGGCATTGCGGAGAAATGCATACACCGGCTTGCCGGACGCCTTGAAGGCGAGAATCTCCGAACGCAGCTCCTCGAGCTTGGCCCAGCCGGCATCGAGACCGCGCGGTTCCAAGATCAGCGCTTTCACGCGCGTGTCGCCTGTGGCCCGATGGAGCAGTTTCCAGGTATCCAAAACCGTGAGCGGGGGATTCTGCTGCAGGAAAGGAATGGCGATGTCCACCGGCGCCTGTTCCGGCACAGAGCCCTCCAGGTTCAATATCAGGGCGGAATTGTCGGCCACGGTCACCGGACGTTCGCCGCCGAGACTGGCAGCCATGCGGATCGCGGCGAATCCCAGAATCAATGTCACCAATCCGGCGAATACGATGCCGATCGCGAAACCAAGGAAGAATTTTTTCATAGCTCAAGCCGCAAATGAACGCTCATGAACGCCAATGCAACCAGTGTAGCGCTTGAGCAAAGGGGAACGACTTGGGTCTACTTGCGTTTACGCGCGGCCAAGTAGCGTTGTGCGCGGTTTAGACAAAGCGCCCGGCCCCAGCAAAACAAGAAGAGGCCACGACGGCGGGATCCGCCGTGGCGGTTACTTCTGAACGGTAATAAGCGTTGATGCTGAGCTAGCCGTACCCACCTGAACGATCAACGGCAAGTCGCCATTCGCGGCATTGGATGGAACCTGAAAACTTATCTGGTACACACCCGCGGCTCCCGGTACAACACTGGCGGAAACCCCCGTTGCGGCGGCGCCGCCGATTGTGACCTGCGGAGCCGTGGCTACGCTAACCGCCGATGTTGGCAATTGACCCGGAGTCAAAGGGGGACTGGTCGCACCCAGACCGGTGGCGTATACCGTGATCGTTTCTCCCGGTACGGCCGGATTCGTCTTGGCGACGGCGTTTCCGTTGACGTGAACTCCCAGCACGTATTTTCCGTCTGCTGTAAATGACTGCGGAGCGGCTGCCTGGACTGTAAGTGGCATCGCCGTAGTAATCCCGGCAGGATTTCGGACCTGTACCGTCACCGCAGTGGGCGTAAGATCGCTTGGCAACAGGAAATTCACCTGAGTCGGGCTAACATAGCCGACGTAGGCCAACCGGGGAGCACCGAACAAGAGAACGCTGACACCATCGAGGGAATAGGGAATCCCGTTGTTGATGAAATCACCATCGGTCCATGAGCGCGTGGTGGCGCCCAGGTTCGAACCGTACACCGTGACCCACGAATTCGGCGCCACGGGACCGGCCACGGATGTCGCGGAATTGACAATGCCGCCCGCCGAGACGAACGGGGCGACGGGAATGGCCGGAGTCAATTGAACACTTGAGCTATAAATCAGATCCCCGGTGGGACTGCCATTTCCATTGGCGGAGTTGCCAGCGGCGTAGAGAGTAACGGGGCCGGCATTCGTGGCGGGCGGTGTCCAGTCAAACTGGAACGCGGCGCCGTTCCTGGTGCCATTGCGCGTGCCGGCTGACGTGTGGGTGATGAAGGAAGGACCGGATGCGCATGGTCTCGGCCCGTAGTCCTCGCAGATGACCTGCGTCATGTTGTCGACGGGAGTGAAATCGCCGGCCTGGCCGCTCGCCAGATCGCTGTTCAACCGCGCCGTCAATTCGAAGCCCCAGCGCTGTTGATTGGGATCCGAGACCTGGACAACGACGCGTTGCTTGACGCCAGGGATGTAGACGGGCCCGCCTTGCAGAAGGATCTTTACGCTTCCGGCGCCAGAATTGAGCGCGCTGGTGGAATGGCAAGCCGTGCACGCCCGAGCGTCGTCTCCGGGGGCTGCCGTGACTCGCGGCTTGGGACCGTAGCTGTGTCCGAATGCTTCGCTAGGCACAAAACACACTACAATCGCGGCAATAAGACAGAAGGACCCTTTTCGCATGTCCGAGTTTTATCAAGAACGCCCCCTGAGGTTGTTCGTATTTTGTAAACAAATTGTAAAATCTAGAGTCGAGTGATCCGCACAATGCGTGAAAAGAATATTCTCTGAGCACAGAGCCACCCTTCATCCGTTGTACGGTGCGCGATTCAAATGGAGCGCGCAGACGCGCACAATAGCGCCGGGCCGGGCATGCCTCGCCCGACGTCCGAAAATATGGGGCAGATCCCGAGCGCACAGCGCGCGGCGGGCACAGCAGAAAAGATAGAGAGGATCACACGCCGCGCTGCGTTGTGCGCGATAAAGAAACCGAGCGCACAGCGTGCGGTGTTTACCAAAAGAGATAAAAAAAAGATAACACCGCGCTGCGTTGTGCGCGATCAAGAAATGTTGCGCGATTCAAAAAAAATGAGCCGCAGGGGTTGCCCGCGGCTCGGAGGTTAACTCTAGGAGGATATACGTTACACGAGATTGGGAATCTTGATGATCTTTTTCTGGATGGCGTACTGCACCAGCTGCGCCTTATTGTGAATGTCCAGCTTGCGCATCAAATTGAACTTGTGCGCTTCCACGGTCTTCACGCTCAGATTCAGGTCGCAGGCGATTTCCTTGACCGAATTGCCCTCCGCCAGCATCTTGAGCACCTCGCGCTCGCGAGTGGTCAGCGTGGCGAAACGGGGCAGGCGATTGGCCGACTTGATGCGGCTGCGGAAATCGTCCACCAGTTGTGACAGCATGCGCGGGCTCAGATAGCTGCCACCCCGGCAGATGTCGCGAACCGCCGCCACCAGCTGCTGGCTGGGGCTGTCCTTGAGAACGTATCCGCTGGCGCCGACTTCCATGCCTTCCACCAGATAATCCTCGTCATCGTACATGGTGAGGAACAGGACCTTGGTTTCGGGCCGGTTCTTCTTGATTTGACGGGTTGCTTCGAAGCTGCTCAGCCCGGGCATGCCGATGTCCATCAGGACAACGTCCGGACGCGCTTCATTGGCTTTATCCACAGCATCGCCGCCATTGGACGCTTCGCCGACCACTTCCATGTCGGCCTCCGCCGAAATCAGCGTCCGGATACCCTGGCGGAACAACGTATGATCGTCAGCCAGCATGATTCGAATCTTGGCCATAATGTTAGAACCTTGCCTTACGTAATCCTTCCTACATGTGCCGCTATTTGGATATCGGCAGTTCTATGCAAATCTTTGTACCCCGCTTCGGCCCTTCTGTCCGGCTTTCCACATGAAATTCCCCCCCCAGGAGGGCTACCCGCTCCCGCATTCCCGCCATTCCGAAGGATTCCCGCTTAGCCAGGGCCTCCTCGATGTTGAATCCAACACCGTTATCGTCCACCACCAGCTTGAGTTTTCCATCGGCCGATATCAGCGAAATATTTACCTGGGTGGCCGCCGAGTGCTTCCCGATGTTGTTAAAGCATTCCTGCAGCAGGCGATAGGAGATTACTTCGAGCTGCTGGTGTAGGGCCCCCATCTTGGTAAGGTGGAGCTTCACCTGGCAGCTTGGATGGAGCCTCTGGAAGCGGTTCACCAGTTGGCGCAGAGCGGCCCCCAGGCCCAATTGCTCGAGGACGGCAGGGCTCAAAGCGGCGATCAGGCGGCGCATTTCCAGGATGGTCCGCTCCGTGAGGTCGCGAGTTTCGCGCAGCTTCGCTTTCCATTCGCCTTCCTTCTCCGGAAGTTCCTGCTCCAGCAACTCCATTTGAAGACGGATGCACAGCAGGCTCTGGCCAGCCTCGTCGTGCAGCTCGCGGCTGATGCGGCGGCGTTCGATCTCCTCCACATGGAGCATGTGCTCGGCCAGGCGGCGGACCTGTTCTTCGCGCTGGGCCAGGTCTTCTACCAGCCGGGCTTTCTCGGCTGCCATGAGACAGCGCTCCGCGGCCGCGGCCAGCAGTTCCTGCTCGCGGGGCAGCCATTCATAGGTCTTCGCGAATCCGAACTGCATCACGCCCGCCGTGCGGCCGTCGGCGGCCAGCGGGATCGACCAGCAGGATGGAAACCGGCTGTACCAGCTTTCCTCCAATAAGATGTCGGCGGAGCGGGAATCGCCGTTCAGGTAACGCTGCTTGGAAAGTTTCTTGACCAGTCCCGGGCGATTGGGAACCGACAGCGACTGCGGATCGGGGCAGCCGGCCTGCAGAACCCACTGGCTGGCATCTTCGTTGAGCATGTACAGCCGGCCCGCATCGGCCTTGCAGACGTGCACCAGCGTTTCGAGAAACCGCCGCAGCAGTTCTTCCAGATTCCGCGATTCCAGTTCCACGCGGAATAGCTCGTAAAAGGCCTGTGTTTCGGCCTCACGGACCTGATAATACGCGTTGTTCAGCGTGAGGATGACGCAGAAGTGGAGCTGGTCGCGCACCCATTGAAAGTTGGCGTGCTCGTCGGGAATCAGTTCTTCGAGAGCGGGCGCGAGCAGGCGATCGTATTCCTGCAGCGCTTCGAGAATCGCGCTGGGGGGCAGATTGAGCTTGGCCAGGCGGCGGCCGTTGTATTCGACCTGTTCAATGAACTTGAGGGGCGGCAGATCGCGAGCCAGCACCCGGGCTGCGGCCCCCGGCGTGATCGCGGCCAGAGCGTTGCGCTGCTGGGGCTCAAAGCCCATTTCCCGCAGCCGAACCAGGAACCGCCGGTCGATCTTGTCCGCCTGAGGCTCCAGAAAGTGAGCCAGCCGCTGCAGATGAGCGCGCAGCTGGTCGCTTAATACATCCGCGGCATCGGCGAGCTCGGGCGAAACCTGCGCAGTCTGCACAGGGTACAAATCGGCAGACTAGGGTCTTCCCTTTAGTACTACTTCTTGGCGGGCGTGCCGGCGATCAGCTGATCCAGCTCGGCCAGGAACCCCGGACTCATCGTGGCCGCTTGCGTCCAGTCTTTCACGATCATCCCGTTGGGATTGATCGCAAACAGGTGCGGCGAATCAAAGCTTGGGTTCTGGGGAGTGGCTTTGAAGTACGCGATCGCCACCTGGCTGGAATCGAACAGAACGGGCGTGGTCATCTTCGTTTCTGCGACCAGTTTTGCCACGCTCGCCTGAGTCTCCGGGGGGGCGAGAACGATGGAAAGAACATTCACCTTGGCGCCGTGCTTCTTTTTCACGCCTTCGAGCTTGATGGAGAGCTCCTTGCACTTGGCCGGGCTGGTTTCCGTGAAATCCACCAGAAGCCAGGTTCCGCGGTAATCCAGAATGTCGTGCTGCCGGAGCGCGGAGTCCGGCAGCGAAAAACTGGGCGCGCGGCGGTTACTGAGCCCCTGGGCGGAAAGCGAAAGGGCGGCTGCCAGAAACACCAAGGGACGGGAAAAACGCATAAATCTCACGCTAGCATGCCTGCGCCAATCGCCGCAGTGATTCTTCGTAGGGCGCTCGCGCCACTCCGCGCTCGCAAATAATCGCCGTGACGTAGCGGGCCGGGGTTACGTCGAACGCGGGGTTGGCCGCTGCGATGGCCTCCGGCGCCACAGGCACTCCGAAGACGTGCGTGACCTCGTCCGGCGAACGCTGCTCGATCGGAATGGAATCGCCGGAAGCCAGCGTCAGATCGAACGTGGAGACGGGCGCCGCCACGTAAAACGGAATCCCGTTCTCCTTGGCCAGCACGGCCACCGAATAGGTCCCGATCTTATTCGCCACGTCGCCGTTCGCAGCGATGCGGTCCGCGCCCACCACCACGCAGCCGATTCTTCCCGAGTGCAAAAAGTGCCCCGCCATATTGTCGGTGATCACCGTGGTGGCGATGCCGTCCTGCTGCAACTCCCAGGCCGTGAGGCGCGCGCCCTGGAGAAAGGGCCGGGTCTCGTCGGCGAAGACGTCGATTTTCTTGCCCGCGCTGACCGCGGCGCGGATCACCCCCAGGGCCGTGCCATAGCCCGCGGTTGCCAGGGCGCCCGCGTTGCAGTGCGTCAGGACGGTTTTTCCATCCGGGACCAGGGCTTCGCCGTGGCGTCCAATGGACCGGCAGATGGCGATGTCTTCGAGACGAATCTCTTGAGCCTCCTGAATCATCCTGCGGACGATCTCCTGCCGCGGCGAGCCGTCGAGCGAAACCCGCAGGCGTTTCATGCGCTGAATGCCCCAGAATAAGTTGACCGCGGTGGGCCGCGTGGCCGCCAGCGTCGCGCACACCGTCTCGAAGTCGGCGCCTTCCTGCACGCCCAGGGCGACCCCCATGGCAGCGGCGACGCCGATGGCCGGCGCTCCGCGGATGACCATGGTCTTGATGGCGTCGGCAACTTCCAAATACGTACGGCAGGTGACGAAGCTCTGCTCGCGCGGCAGGCGCGTCTGATCGATCATCACCACGCCCGCATCGGTCCACTGAATGGTTTCCACCATGAACTATCTATTGTGCATGGTTCGCGAAGCCGGCCGCCGGTTCCCGGCATATACTGTTCTGATGACGATCAAGACGGCCCTTCTTCTCAGCCTGTGTCTGACGGCTTCCGCCTTCGCGGATGACGGCGATCGCCTGCTGCGCCTGGACCACTTCGTGCAGGTGCGTTCCAGCGTCCCGGCCATTGCAGGTCAGATCACCCAGATCTACGTGCGCGAGGTGGTGGAGGCTGGAACGGTTCTGCGCGGCGGGCCCTCGGCGGATCGCGTGGCGCTGTTCATCCACGGCGCGGGCACTCCCGCGGAAGTTGCCTTCGACGTGCCCTATCAGGACTACAGTTGGATGGCCTACCTGGCGCACGCCGGCTTTGACGTTTTCTCCATGGATATGACCGGGTACGGCCGTTCGACGCGCCCCGCCGCGATGAACGATCCCTGCAATCTCACCAAAGAGCAGCAGGCGCTGTACGTGACGTCGCTCATTTCCGCGCCTTGTGCCGCGAGCTATGGGCGGCAGATGACCACGCTCGCTTCGGACTGGCATGATATCGACGCCGTGGTGGACCGGGTGCGCGCCCTGCGCCGCGTGGAGAAGTTGAATCTGCTGGCCTGGTCGCTGGGAGGACCGCGTTCGGCGGGCTATGCTGCGCAGCATGCCGACAAGGTCGCGAAGCTGGTGTTGCTGGCTCCCGCGTACAACCGGGCGGCGAAAGCGGAGCCTCCGGCGCAGGTGCCCGCCGCCGGCGCGGCTTTCAACACGCAGTCGCGGGAAGAATTCGTCGCCAACTGGGATCGCCAGGTCGGGTGTCCCGATCAATATCAGGGCGGCGCTCTCGATTCGGTGTGGTCCGAGATGATCGCTTCCGATCCTGTGGGAGCGACTTGGGGAGCGGGAGTCCGGCGCGCTCCGCAGGTAACCTCCTGGGGCTGGACCACGGCAGTGGTGGCGAAAACCCAGATCCCTACCCTGATGGTCGCCGGGGCGCATGACAAGCAAGTGAATCCTGATCGCGTGAGAGAACTCTACACGGACCTGGGTTCGCCTAAAAAAGTGTTCGTCGATCTGGCGTGCTCCTCGCACAACGCCATGTGGGAAAAGAACCATCTTCTGTTATTCCGGGCGTCGCTCGAGTGGCTCACCCAGGGCTCGGTCCAGGGCAAGCAGGAAGGGATGCTGCGGCTGGGCTACTAGCCGGACGTTTCCCGAGAGAGCAGATCGCGTGCACTGGCGAGATTATGATCGCGGATGGCGGCCACTGCCAGCAGA
Source organism: Bryobacteraceae bacterium (assembly GCA_035469225.1). Classification (GTDB taxonomy): domain Bacteria; phylum Acidobacteriota; class Terriglobia; order Bryobacterales; family Bryobacteraceae; genus Palsa-187. Next base: position 2,372 of record DATIRX010000314.1, on the reverse strand, counting down.
GTCGCACAGGCGCGGGCTTCATGCCTCATCGAATCTCAGGTCGTACATCTTGAGCCAGCCGCGGTAGAGATCGTCGGACGGAGCGGTCACGTCGGCGCCGAACGCGGAGGAGACCAGCGCGAGGAGAACCACGAAGCGCATCATTTTACCTGCGCGAAGATTTGAAAATCGATTTCCACTTCATTCTTAACCTTGACCAATCCGCCCCCGACACTCACCGGCTTGATCGCAAAATCAGTCTGCTTGAGGACGGTGTGAGCCGTGTAGGCATCGCCCGTTCGCTTCACGGTGAGAGTGACAGGCTTGGTGACGCCGTGCAGCGACAAGTCGCCTTCCACTCTCCATCGTCCGTCACCGGTCGCATTGACGCGGGAGGAGCGAAATGTGATCTGGGGAAACTTCCTGGTCTCCAGCGTCAGATCCTCCATGTCTTTCTGGATCTCAGCTTGAGTCTTGGCCTCCACCTTGGGGTCCGGCTTCACCATCATTTGGGCCGTTTGGACCGTAAATTCGACAAAGCCGGAAGGAGATTCGCGAATCGTGCCGGAGGAGATCGGCGCGGCGACCCAGTGCTCATGGCCGGCGGCGGACAGCAGCCCGGCTTTATCCACGTGAATGGTGATGGTGCTGCGATCTACGTCGATGGCCCTGTCCTGGCCCGCAGCCACACTCATGATGACCAGAAGCGTCCAGCCGGGCATCACCACCCTGGGACCTGTGCGTAATCCCACAGCGAATTCGACTACGCAATGTGCGTCATCGGAACAGCGTCCTCTTGCGGTTGCCCTCGGCGTCTGCGCCAGGCGAATAGGCGGCGCAGCGCCAGCGCGATGCCGGTGTAGACCATCACCGCTCCTCCGGCGGTGGCGAGCCCCGCAATCGCCTGTCCCCACACCCCCAGACTTTCTCCCGTGTGCGTGAACCTGGCCAGAAGCCTCAATTTCTGTCCGGTGCTATTGTTCGAGAAATCCGTCCAATTCACAACCTGGCCATCGCGGCCGACCACCAGAGTTCCGCGCAGCTGGGGCTGTCCACCATCGCCTCGGTCGATGTTGAAGGCGAAGGGCGCGTTCGGATTCGGAGATCCCTGCACCCGGATCGATTGCCACCCGGAAACCTGTTGTTCGGCCTTGGCCCAAGCGACATTGAGCCCCTCCCAATTGGCCGGTGCGCCTCCGCCCAAGCCCCCGAAGCCAGGACCTCCAGGGCCTCGGCCTTCGCCTCCCGCAGGGCCGCCTTTTGCAACGCGACCGGGGCCCTCGCCGGGTCCGATCTTGCCTTGTCCGCCGCCGCGTCCAGGTCCTGCGCCTGGCTGGGGCGGCAGAGGACTACCGGTCATGGTGTACAGCAGATTGCTGGCCCAGGGATAGGACATGATCACCCCGCTGCCCACCACCAGCACCAGCGGCACCCAGGCCCAGATGCCGATCACGTTGTGCCAGTTCCAGTCGCGAGCCTTGCCCGAAAGCCCGCCGCGAAACAGCAGCGATGGACGCAGATGCTGCCAGGTGAATTTCTTCGGCAGCCACAAGAACAGGCCGCTGCAAATAATTCCAAAGAACACCAGATTGCCGGCGTCCATGATCGCTTTGCCCCGATTTCGGTTGGCGCCCGTTCCGCCCAGCCAGCGGTGCCAGTCCTCCATCGTGCGGAAGAATGCTCGGGCTGTGGATTGATTTGGTTGCCCTGGCTGGCCCGCCTGCGTCCGCGAGAGGATATCGCCGGTGTAGGGATTTACCCGCAGTGTACCGCCGCGGCCCGCGCCCACTTCCGCCGGATCGGTTCGGCCGGATCGCAGCGTAATGGACGAAGGCGCCACCGGATTCTGCTCTTTGGCCTTCGCCAGAATCGTCTCCACCGGCAGGTGCGGCGAGCCGTCGGCCAGAGGCGCGATTTCAACCTCGGGCTTCTCCAGCCACGCGTTGATCTGCTTCTCGAAGGCCAAGGCTGCCCCCGTGACGCACATAATCAAAATCACGAGTCCGGCGGTTACGCCTGCCGTCAAATGTAACCAGAACAGAACTTTTCGCACGAATGTGCCTCCCGCAACTGCGGCTCGCTCGGCCGCCCTTGGCCGATGCAAGCAAGGACGCGGCAGCCGGGTACAAGATTACACTAAAGCTTGAAAATGGCGCGCGCCTTGACCCTCTTCCGCGACGCCGATATACTCTCGCTGGAGGACGTACCTGTGCGAGTTAAGATGACGCTTTGGCTTTCCGGGTGCCTGGTGGCCGCGCTGCCGGCATGGGCGCATCATTCCTTCGCGGCCGAGTATGACCAAAAGCAGCCCGTCTCGTTTACCGGCATGGTCACCAAGCTGGACTGGATGAACCCGCATGTATATTTCTACGTCGAAGCCAAAGACAAGGACG
>DATIRX010000313.1:0-9469 GCA_035469225.1 Bryobacteraceae bacterium | reverse complement strand
GCGAATTGCACTCGTACCGTCGCCGGCCGAGGCGACAGCCAACTCCGGCTTGCGCGCATCCAGGCCCCAAGACCACGTGTTCCGGAACCAGACCGTCGGCAATACGTCGATGCCGGCTGCCTCCAAACCTCGATTGGCCACCGTGACCCGGATGAGGACGTCTTCCGGGGCGGCTTTCGCATATTCCAAGAAGACATCGAAGTAGCGGTTCTCGTCAAACACTCCTGTATCCAGCAGCTCGTATTCCGGCTCCGTGCGGCCGCAGCGCCTGTTTCCCTCGATCAGCGCAGCGTAGGGGAACGCAGCATGCGGGTACTTGTAGAGGTACTTCATGTAGGAGTGCGTGGGCGTCGAGTCCAGATAGAAGGAGTACTCCTTGACGTCCTCGCCGTGTTTCCCCTCGTTGCCCGTCAGCCCGAAGAGACGCTCCTTCAGGATCGGATCCCGGCCGTTCCAGAGTGCGAGGGCGAAGCAGACGAGCTGGTGACGGTCACAGATCCCTCCCAGGCCGTCTTCAGTCCAGCGATAGGCGCGAGATCGAGCATGGTCGTGAGGGAAATACTCCCATGCCGTCCCGTCAGGTGAGTAGTCTTCGCGCACGGTTCCCCAAGCGCGTTCGCTCAGATAAGGTCCCCACTGCTTCCAGGGACTGCGCCGGTCACGCGTTTCCTTTAGCCGTAGATGTTCTGCCGTCATTCGGTCACTTTAAAGCATACTTGCAGTAACCAGAAGCTACCGGCGCCGGGCCTTCTCGATCTCCTCGGCCGCGTGAGGTTCGACGTCCAGACCACTGCCGGCGCGCCGGGATTGGTAAAGAAAATAAGCGAGGAGGATGACTGCGGCGGTGAGAAGGAGCCAAAGGGTCACCTGTTTCACAGACAGCGCTCTCCTAATTCTTTCAGCCTGACGGTTTCCAAAGCTGTTTTCAACTTTTTCCGGAAGGTTGGGCGACGATCAGTGCTAGGATGCAAGGCATGAACGGCGACCGGGGCAGCGAACTGAAGCGCTCCGAATACGATCCGATTGCGTCGATCTATGACCGGAACTGGGGCGAGGAGTTCGCCGAATTCGCACGCGATGCGTTTCGGACTCACCTGGCAGGAATCCTTCCCCAAGGCGCGGCGGTACTGGATCTATGCTGCGGCACGGGCCTGCTGATCGCGCATGTGGGGGCGCTGGGCTACAACGTTTTCGGAGTGGACGAATCCTCCGGAATGCTGGAGATCGCCGGCAGGAACGCACCGCAGGCGCTGCTGCAGCAGGCCGACATGGCCGGATTCCACTGGGATGGCCGCTTTGACGCGGTAGTTTGCCTGTATAACAGCGTGAACCATACGCGGTCCCCGGAACACCTGCAGGCCGTGCTGGCAAGAGTGTCCGCGCACCTCCACCCGGCGGGATTGTTTCTGTTCGACTACGCCACGCCGGAAGCGTTTGATTCGGCCTGGGAGGCCGACGAAGAGATCGATACCGAACAGGGCCTCGCGACCGTCCGGTATGCCTACGAACGCTCTGCCCGGCGGGCGACCTGCTCGATCGCGCATCGAACCGAGATCCGGCAGATTCCCCTGGAGCGGGAGCAAGTTTACCGATCGCTCCGGCTGGCGGGACTGGCGGTGATCCGAGAGGCTCCGATGGCCGGACCGCACCGCGTGGAGGGTCGCCATTTGGTCCTGGCGGGGCGGGCCTGAGCCGGACCAGGACGATTTGGCGCGTAGTACTAGGGAGAACGGTATATTCCAGTGCTCCAAGGGTCGTGCTAAGATGCATGTTCCGAGTCAGAAATCTTTGGCTGGAGGGCCTTGTATGAAATCAGGATGGAGCTTGGCGGCGCTGACGGGCGCGGTCGCAGTGTGTATGATCAGCCTGCCGGCGCTGGCGCCCGCAGGCAGTGACGACGAGACTAGGCCGAACGGCAAGGGTACGGGGACGCTGCTGAATCCAGGCAACGGGAACAGGGATGCGGGGCAGGCAAAAGGCAAGCCTCCCGGCGGAAGCACCAGCAACGGTATCAACTATCACGGGGGGCCGGTGATGCTGGGGCCCGTGAATCTGTATTACATCTGGTACGGCAACTGGAGCGGAAACGCCGCTGTCCAGATTCTTACCACGTTTGGCCAGAACCTTGGTAACTCCCCGTATTACAACATCAACACCACCTATTACAACGGCGCTGGCACCCAGCTCAGCAACCTGATCAATCTGGCCGGTTCCACAACTGACAATTATTCTCACGGAACGTCGCTGAGCGACTCGGCGATCCTAGCAGTTGTCCTCCAGGCGATCGGCAATGGCAGCTTGCCACCGGACCCCAACGGCATCTACCTCGTCCTAACCTCCAACGATGTGACGGCCAGCAGCGGATTCTGCACGCAATACTGCGGCTGGCACACTCACTTTGCCAGCAGCAGCTACGGCCAAGTCAAGTACGCCTTTGTAGGAGATCCGACCCGTTGTCCCTCATCATGCCAGGCGCAGACACCGGGCCCGAACGGGAATTCCGGCGCCGACGGAATGGCGAGCATTATCGCGCATGAGGTGGAAGAAGCGGCTTCTGATCCCGAACTGAACGCGTGGTACGACACTCGCGGTTACGAGAATGCCGACAAATGCGCCTGGACGTTCGGCACCACCTACACCTCCGGCGGCGCCCAGGCCAATATGAACCTTGGCGGCCTCGACTTCCTGATCCAGCGTAACTGGGTCAACGCCGCCGGCGGCTATTGCGCTCTTAAGTATCCGTAGGCTTCACCGAGGCATTGTTAAACTGGCGGACATGACGCGCGGGGTCCGCCTGGCTGTCTGTGTAATTGCCGCTATACAGGGAGCCGCGGCCCAAACCATCCCGATCATTCCCCGCCCTGCCCTGGTGCGGCACCTGAACGGCAGCTTGCTGGTGGGCCGATCCACGGTCGTAGATGCCGACCCGGACGCGCTGCCCGTCGCACAATGGTTCGCCGAGCAACTGCGGTCGGAATTCGGCCTGGCGGTAGGCGTCACGACGGAATCTTCGCGCAGGAGCGCATTCCACTTTATTAGCGACGCCAGCCTGCCGTACGAAGGCTACCGCCTACGCATCGATCCGCGCGGCGCCACCATCCGGGGGCGTCCGGCGGGGTTGTTCTACGGCGCGCAATCGGTGCTCCAACTGGCAGCGGCCCGGGTCCGGACGACCTTCGTTCTGCCGGCAGTGGAAATAGATGATCAGCCCCGATTTCCCTATCGCGGCCTGCACCTGGACACGGCGCGCCACATGTTCCCGGTGGAGTTTCTCAAGCACTATCTCGACTGGATGGCGCGCTACAAGCTGAACCGCTTCCACTGGCACCTCACCGACGATCAGGGCTGGCGCATCGAGATCCAGGGATACCCACGGCTGGCGGAAGTCGCGTCCATGCGGAAGGAAACGCTGGTGGGGCACGCACCGCAATCGGCCAAGTACGACGGCCAGCCGTATGGCGGGTTCTACACGCAGGACCAAATCCGCGAAGTGGTGGCGTATGCACGGGACCGATTCATCACGGTGATTCCGGAAATCGAAATGCCGGGTCACTCCCTGGCGGCGCTGGCGGCCTATCCGGAGCTGGCGTGCACGCCGGGTCCGTTTGAAACCGCGACGACCTGGGGTTCGTTCAAAGATATCTATTGTCCCAAGGAGGGCACATTTCACTTTCTGGAAAATGTGCTGGCCGAGGTGATGAAGCTGTTCCCTTCCCTGTATATCCACATCGGCGGCGACGAAGTCCAAAAGGACCGCTGGAAGGAAAGCCCGGATGCGCAGGCGGTGATCCAGAGCGAAGGATTGAAAGACGAAAGCGAGCTGCAAAGCTACTTCATCCGCCGCATGGAGAAGTTCATCAACGGGCAGGGGCGCCGGATGATCGGATGGGACGAGATCCTGGAAGGCGGACTGGCGCCGGACGCGACGGTGATGAGCTGGCGCGGAGAAGAGGGCGGCATCCAGGCGGCGCGGCAGGGACACGATGTGATCATGACGCCCAGCGCGTATCTGTATTTCGACCACTACCAGGGCGATCGCGGGACAGAGCCCCTGGCGATCGGCGGAATGCTGCCGCTCGAAAGAGTCTACAGCTACAACCCGGCTCCGGCGGCGCTGAGCGCGGAGGAAAATAAGCACATCCTGGGCGCGCAGGCCAACCTGTGGACCGAATACATTGCGGAGCCGGGCCAGGCGGAGTATATGCTGTTCCCGAGATTGTTCGCGCTGGCCGAGGTAGTGTGGTCGCCGCAGAAGGGCCGAAACTACCGCGAATTCCTGGGCCGCGTCCCGCCCCAGCTGGCATGGCTCAAACGGCAGGGCGTCCACTATCGAGCGCTCGACGCGCCTCCCGGTTCACGCCGCCGCAGATAGCTATTTCGCGAAGTTCAGGCGCACGCCCGTGCTGAACAGAATGTCGTTCTTCTTGCGGCCGGGGACCGGATTGCTCAGGAAGCGGTCGCTGACGGTGACCTGCCAGGAGAACCACCGGCGCACCGCGGTGACGGCCGTGATGTCGAGATTCGCGCGATAGGCCCCGGCGTCGGACACATTCGAGAAGAATACGAACCGCTGCTCGATCGAAGTGGCGCGGGCGAATTTATGACTGAGATCTTCTCCGAGCAGGATTTCGGCGGAAGTTCGGCTGAGGCCGGTATTGAAGAATTCCCGATTGGCCGCGGCTCCCAGCCGCAAGTCGAGCTTGGTGGGTTCGGTCGCGATGGCGTGGTATCCCAGGCCGCCGGCGGGCACGAAGCGCAGATCCAGGCTTTGGAACTGGTCCGACTCGAGATCGACGGAACCGAACGCGAAGGTCTTTTTATTCAGGTTCAGGTTGTAGGAAACGCCGCCGCGCTTGGCGTTCGCAGTGGTCTGACGCGATCCGCCGGAAAAATTACTGGCGGAAAATATCGACGTGTAAAACACCGCGATCTTGTCACGCGTAGTGGATCGAGTGGCGTTGGCGGCGAGCGTAAAGGTCTCGGTGTCCGCATTGCCACGACTGGCGGCGAATCCCAGGTCCAGAGATCCGGCCCACAAGTCCACCAGGCGAGGATTGCGAAACCGATCGATCTCGGCCTGGATCCTGGCCTGCTCGTCGTTATTACGGATGAACTGGACGGCGTCCCGGGCGGCGGTCACGACCCCAGCTGTCTGGGTAGTGATGCTGAACCGGCCATTGGCGGTCTCAACCGCGCCGACGATGGTCTGCCCATCGCTGAGGCCGACGTGCAAGGGGCCGGGCGCGGAGATGGCCGCGACCGAATCCCACTTCAGCGTGACTTCGCCGGCGTTGTCGGTCTTGAGCACCAGAGTCTTGGTATCACTTCTGAGGATGGATCCTGTCATGCGGTCGCCGTTGGCGAGCGTAACCTGGTCAGCCCAGGCGAGGCAGGCGAGCAGGGGGATAAGAATCAGAATTCGGTTCATGAGACGGCCCTCTATAGTTTCAGGTTGTCGATCAGCCGGACCTGGCCCAGCCACGCAGCCACCACGATGCGAACGGCTCCGGTGATCTCGTGAACGGGCATAAACGTCTTCAGATCGACGATTTCAAGATATTCGATCCGCAGCGCGGGATTTCGTAACAAAATATCGAGAGCTTCCTGACGGACGGTGACGGCCGAGCGGGAACCGCTTCGGACCAAACGCTCGGCTTCGCACAAGGCCTGGAAAAGAGCCGGCGCGATCCGGCGCTCTTCGGGCGTCAGACGGAGGTTTCGGGAGCTCATGGCCAACCCATCGGGTTCACGGACGGTGGGCACCGGCACGATGGTCATCGGAAAGTCGAGGTCCCGGGCCATCTGGCCGATCACGGCCAGCTGCTGGGCGTCTTTTTCGCCAAAGTAGGCCCGATCCGCGGGGATGATATGGAACAGCTTGGCGACCACGGTGGCGACGCCGCGGAAATGGCCCGGCCGGAACTCGCCTTCGAGACGCGTGGAAATGCCGGCGACCGCGACCGAAGTCAGGAGCTGGCCAGGGTACATTTCACCGGCATCCGGAGCGAATACTGCATCCGCGCCCAGGCGATCGCAGAACGCAATATCGGAATCCAGATCGCGCGGGTACTTCTCCAGGTCCTCCGGGCGGTCAAACTGGATGGGGTTCACGAAGATGGTCACGACGACGTACCCGGTTTCCTGGCGGGCCTTGCGTATGAGCGCTCCATGGCCTTCGTGGAGGGCGCCCATGGTGGGAACCAGCCCGATGCTCAAGCCGCGTCCGCGGGCAGCGGCGATGCCGGCGCGCGTCTCGGCAATGGTCTTTAAGAGAGTGACACTCACGTGGGGAAGCGGCCGCTGCGGACTTCGTCGATGTACTCGCGCGCCGCGCGAACCGTTTCCTTGCCGAGCTCGGCGTAGCGTTTCACAAACGAGGGAGTGAATTCATCGAACAGTCCGAGTGCGTCATAGCTCACCAGCACCTGGCCATCGCAGTGCGGACCGGCTCCAATGCCGATGGTGGGAATGGCTAAGGCCTGGGTGATCCGGCCCGCGATTTCGGACGGCATCGACTCCAGAACGACGGCAAACGCTCCGGCCTGCTCCACCGCCTTCGCTTCGTCCAGAAGTTTTTCGGCGGCGGGTCCGGTGACCTTGCGGAATCCACCCAGCTGATGGACGGACTGCGGCGTCAGACCGATGTGGCCCATCACGGGAATCCCAATCTCGACTAAGCGCGCGATGACGTCGGAAGAAGCCCGGCCGCCTTCGAGCTTGACGGCAGCAGCGCCGCCTTCCTGAATCAAACGGCCGGCGTTGCGCACGGCATCGTCGACGCCGGTCTGGAAGGTGAGGAACGGCATGTCGGCGACAATCAGGGCGTGGCGCGTTCCGTTCACCACGGCCCGCGTGTGATGCACCATCATGTCGAGCGTGACTTCGAGCGTCGTCTTATGGCCCATGATGACCATGCCCAGCGAATCGCCGACCAGGATGACGTCGACGCCGGCGCAATCCAGAAGGCGCGCCATGGTGGCGTCGTAGGCCGTCAGAACGGCGATCTTCTCGCCGCGCTTTTTCTTTTCGAGGAGGTCCGGGACACGGACCGGCTGGGGAGCCTGGGGCATATTCACACTGGGCGCTCTAATCCATACTAACGCAATCACTTAGGGGGGCTTTAGCGGGCTTGGGCGGCCTTGACAGGCCAGTAGCAGGGCTGGTACTCTAATATTGGACTGAATAGGTCTTACATGCTGAAGCTCACCAAGAAGGCCGACTACGGGTTGATTGCCCTGCGCCACCTGGCAAGCGGAGTCAGGACGGCCTCAGCGAAAGAAATCGCGGAGCGCTACCGGATTCCGTTGCCGCTGCTTTCCAAGGTATTGCAGACGCTGGTGCGGAACGGCCTGCTGGCCTCCGAGCAAGGGGCCACGGGGGGCTACCGGCTGGCCCGCGATCCGCGCGAAATCACCACTCTGGAAGTGATCCGCAGCATTGACGGCCCGATCATTCTGACGCAGTGCTTCACCGAGCACGACGAGCCGATCGAGTGCGACCAGAGCGAGATGTGTCCGGTCCGCGAGCCGCTGCGAAAAGTTCACGAAGGGATTTTGAGGTTGCTGTCAGGAATCACGATTTCGGATTTGTCTTCGGACGATATGCCGATTCCGGCGATCCATAGCATGGTTTCGAGCATCCAACCCTCTACCAGGCCAATATCAAGATGAAACTACCTATTTACATGGACAATCACGCCACCACGCCGGTAGATCCGCGCGTGTTCAAGGCGATGGTTCCGTACTTTACCGACACGTTCGGAAACGCCGCCAGCCGCAACCACAGTTTCGGATGGGCCGCGGAGGACGCTGTAGAAAAGGCTCGCAAGCAGGTGGGCGAGCTGATTGGCGCTACCGCCAAAGAGATCGTATTCACCAGCGGCGCGACCGAATCGAACAACCTGGCGCTGAAGGGCGTCGCGGAGATGTACGCGGAAAAGGGCAACCACATCATCACGGCGGCCACCGAACACAAGGCGATCCTGGATACGTGCAAGCGCCTGGAAAAAGAAGGTCTCAAGGTCACCTATCTGGCGGTGGAAACCAACGGGCTGGTGGACCTGGATAAGCTTCGGGCAGCCATGACGGACAAAACCATCCTGGTGAGCCTGATGTATGCCAATAACGAAATCGGCGTGCTGCAGCCTATCGCCGAAATCAGCAAGATCGCCAAGGCAGGCGGCGCGCTGTTTCATACCGACGCCACGCAGGCCGTGGGCAAAGTGCCGGTGGATGTGATCAAGGACGGGATCGATATGGCGTCGATCAGCGCGCACAAGATGTACGGGCCGAAAGGCGTCGGCGCGCTGTACGTTCGCCGCCGTAACCCGCGCGTACAACTAACCGCGCAGATGGACGGCGGCGGTCATGAACGCGGCATGCGCTCGGGCACGCTGAACGTGCCGGGAATCGTGGGACTGGGCGAGGCCTGCGCGATCGCCAAGGCGGAGATGGGCGAGGAAATGAAGCGGATGGCGCATCTTCGCGACAAACTGAAGGATCGGCTGCTGGCCAATCTTGACGAGGCGTATATCAACGGCACGATGGAGCACCGGCTTCCGAACAACCTGAACATCAGCTTCGCTTTCGTCGAGGGCGAATCGCTGCTGATGGGGATCAACGAAATCGCAGTATCCAGCGGATCGGCATGCACCTCGGCAACGCTGGAGCCGAGCTACGTATTGAAAGCCTTGGGCGCCGGGGACGACCTGGCGCATTCTTCCATCCGGTTCGGACTAGGGCGGTTCAATACAGAAGAAGAAGTGGACTACGTAGCAGCCAAGGTGATCGACGTGGTGAAAAAGCTGCGTGAGCTTTCGCCGTTGTATGAGATGCACAAGGAAGGTATCGACCTCACCAAAGTCCAATGGACGGCACACTACTTATGGATCGCGCACAACGGAACGCGTCGAAGACGCCGCGTCCTGTGCGCTTATGGAATCCCGCACAACGGAACGCGTCGTGTGCGCTCTAGAGGGAAACAATTATGGCGTATTCAGACAAAGTACTCGATCATTACAACAATCCCCGGAACGTGGGTTCGTTCGATAAGAGTGATCCGACGGTGGGCACCGGGATGGTGGGCGCGCCGGAATGCGGCGACGTGATGAAGCTTCAGGTGAAGGTGAACCCGGCCACGGGAATCATCGAAGACGCGAAGTTCAAAACGTTCGGCTGCGGCAGCGCGATCGCCAGCTCCTCGCTGGCGACCGAATGGCTGCGCGGCAAAACCGTGGACGAAGCGCTGGCGATCAAGAATACCGACATCGTCAACGAGCTGAGCCTGCCGCCGGTGAAGATCCACTGCTCGGTGCTGGCGGAGGACGCGATCAAAGCCGCCATCGACGATTACAAGAAGAAGTCGGAGAACGTGGGAGTTGAGTCCAAAGCTCACGCGTAAACATCGGTCGTATGGTCACGGTTACTCCCAAAGCGGTAGATAAGATTCGCGAAGCGTTCAAGCGCGAAAA
>DATIRX010000312.1:0-4809 GCA_035469225.1 Bryobacteraceae bacterium | reverse complement strand
TGCGCCGCGTTCTCCACGTGGAGGCCATAGTGACTGAAACCGGCGGGCCGCCCGGCGGCTACCGGGTTGAGCTCGAGAAATGTGTTCTTGCTGATCTGCATGTAGACCAGCCGCGGCTGCCCCTTGTCGTCATTGACCCGGAACGCTTCACGGTATCCCATCTTCTCGGTGTAGTACGTCACCGCCTCAGCGATATTGGGCACACTGATTCCCACGTGATTCATCATCACGACACCGCGATTGGTGTTCTGGGCCGTCATGACCTGGATCGCCAACCCCGCGAAGAGTCCCGCCGCGAAAAGCATCGCACCGCGCATACAGCCTCCTGAAAACGGATTTACGAATGGGCCAACCCATTCTGCACCAGGCCTAGCCGCGCCGCAAGTACTCCCGCACTTCGCGGGCGACGTCTTCCACACGGCTCACCTGCAGCACCTCGAACCCCGCGGCCCGTCCTGAGGCCACCCCGGCTTCCGAATCCTCGATCACCAGAGGCCGCCGAGCCCCCAGGCGTTCGGCAGCCAGCAGGTAGGGCTCGGGTGAAGGCTTAAAGTGTTTGACGTCATCTCCACAGATAAGCAGTTGAAAGAACGGGCGAATTCCTCCACGGACCAGGGGCGGCTCCACTTCCGATCTGTAACTTGAGGAAACCACCGCCATCTTATAGGACGGAAATAGATCTTGGAGCAGTTGCACCGTGTCGGGCAGAAACGGCTGCGCGGCGGCCAGGCCCTGGCGAAACAATTCCTGCTTCTGCGCCACCAGCGCTTCTCCGCCCGCCTGAATCCCCAGCCGCTCGCGCAGGGCGATCTCGTCGGGAATTCCAACGAAGTGCTTGCGATAGTCTTCCCAATCCAGGTGAATCCCCAAGGATTCCAGCGTTTGGTTCCAAGCCGAGTGGTGCACCGGCTCGGAGTCGGCCAGAACGCCGTCGAAGTCGAACAACAGCGCGTCCCAGGCAAGCGCACTTCCCAGCATCAAATACCCCCATAATGGCTATAATTGTCTCATGATCAAAGCCACGGAGAAGATCTGGCATAACGGCAAGTTTATCGACTGGAGCGACGCCAAGATCCACGTCCTGGCCCATGTGACCAGCTACGGAAGCTCGGTTTTCGAGGGGATCCGCTGCTATGCCACCGCCGCCGGGCCGGCCATCTTCCGGGGCGCCGAGCACATGCGCCGGCTGATCGATTCGGGCAAGATCTACCGCATGACCGTCCCCTATGCCGTCGGGGAGCTGGTGGCGGCCATGCATGAGCTGGTCCGGGTGAATAAGATGGAGTCGTGCTACGTCCGCCCCCTGGTGTTCCGCGGGTACGGCGACCTGGGGGTTCTGCCCACTAAGGACACTCCGCTCGAAACCTATATGGCGTGCTGGGCATGGGGCAAGTACCTGGGCGCCGAGGCCATGGAAGAAGGCGTAGACGTGTGCGTGTCCAGCTGGACGCGCCTGGCTCCCAATACCCTGCCCACGCTCAGCAAAGCCGGGGCCAATTACATGAACTCGCAGCTCATCCGCATGGAGGCCGCCGCCAACGGATACTCGGAAGGCATTGCGCTGGACGTTTCCGGATACGTCTGCGAAGGCTCGGGCGAGAATGTGTTTGTGGTGCGCGATGGGAAAATCCTCACACCACCAATAGGTTCCAGCGTGCTGCCCGGCATCACCCGCGACACGGTGATTACTCTGGCTCGTGATCTGGGGATCACGGTGACGGAAACGCTGATCCCGCGCGAGATGCTGTACATCGCCGACGAAGTGTTCTTCTCGGGCACGGCAGCGGAGATTTCGCCGATTCGCTCGGTGGATCGCATTCCAGTGGGCGCGGGCAAGCGCGGTCCGATTACCGAGAAGCTCCAGAAGGAGTTTTTCGCGATCGTGGAGGGCCGGGCGAAGGACGCGCATGGCTGGCTGGCGCCGGTGGCGCAGCCCGTTGGGGCTCGCTAGCGCAAGCCGTGGGCGCTCGCTAAAACGGATTCCGCGGGAACCGAACCCGTGGCCACCTCCCCCGAGACTGACGCACCGATCCGGTTCCGCGAAATTGTTGTTCTCCTTTCTACCAGGAGAGGCACGCTCATGAACAGGTCATTCTCGCGATATTCACAGGAAGTTTTCCTTGCGGTTTGCTCGGGTTACCGGCTAGCCTCTGTGAGTATGCTGTGCAAAAACCAGGACGCCGATGAAATGTAACGGCATTGAAACTTCTACCAGCGATTTCATCGGGATCGAAGGCAGTGATCTGATCACGCACGCCGATTCCCTGCTGGAAGGCGATCGGGATGGGACGTTCATCACACCGGGTTTCATCGATTTGCAGGTGAATGGATTCGCAGGCGTGGACTACAATTCGCCCGGTGTGCTTACAGATGACGCGCTGGAGGCGATCGCGAGTTCTATCCGTACTATGTTTTCAACCGGCGTGACGCGGTTCTTTCCTACCGTGATCACGGGATCGCCGGGAGACATGCTGGGAGCGTTGCGGAACCTGGCCCGCGCGCGAGAAAGCCTTGTAGAAGGTCCGGCGATGGAAGCGTTTCACGTCGAAGGTCCGCACATATCCCCGCACGATGGGCCCCGGGGTGCGCATCCGGCGCGCTGGGTTCGTCCGCCGGATTTCGAAGAGTTCAAACGCTGGCAGGATGCGGCGCAAGGGCACGTGCGGCTGGTGACGCTATCGCCTGAGTGGCCGGAAGCGCCGAGGTATATCGAGCGGCTGGCGAGCGAAGGCGTGGTCACCAGCATCGGCCACACGCGGGCTACGCGAGAGCAGATTGCGGATGCGGTCCGCGCCGGCGCAACACTCTCCACTCACTTGGGCAACGGGGCGGATGCGGTACTTCCCCGCCATCCCAACTACATCTGGGAGCAGCTGAGCGAAGACAAACTGGCGGCGAGTTTCATTGTGGACGGCATCCATCTGCCGGATTCGTTCCTGCGCGCGGCCTTGCGCGCCAAAGGCGTCGAGCGCAGCATCCTGGTGACCGACGCCGTGATGCCGGCGATGTGCGCTCCGGGTCCGTATCGGCTGGGCGAAGTCGAGGTCGAGCTGAAGGAAGACGATCGAGTGGTCCTGCGCGGTGTTGTCCAAGGTGTCGCGCGCCTGGCTGGGTCGAGCCTGCGAATGGATAGGGCGATTTCAAATGTGATGCGCGTGGCGGGATTGAATCTGACCGAGGCGATCGCGATGGCGACCGTGAATCCCGCGCGTGTGGGCCGCATCGCCGGACGGCTGCGCGGATTGCGTCCAGGGGATCGCTCGGACGTGGTTCGTTTCCGGGTGAAAGATGGGCGCGTTCGGGTGGTGGAGACCTTCCTCGCAGGCGATCGAGTTTTCGCCGTGTCTTTGTGATGAAATGATCGAGGAGGTTTCCACGATGAACACCAACATCAAACCGTTTCTGACCGTCGGTCTGTGCTGTTTTCTGGCCGCCTGCGCGTCCACCCCGAAATCCGTACTCGAAAGCGCCCAGAAGGCCATGGGCGATCCGACTTCGATTCAATACTCAGCCAACGGTATGAATGCGTTCTTCGGCCAGGCGCTCAGCGCCGGGAAAGAGTGGCCCCGCAGACAGCTCACCAGCTACACGCGCACCATCAACTATCCACAAAAATCTTCCAGCGAGCAGCTCAACTTCGCGCAGCCGACCTTTCCGTCGCAGCAGCAGAACGCCGAAGTGAATGGCGACAAGGCCTGGAACCTGGGCCCCAACGGCGCTCCCGTGGCTCAGCCTGCCAACGCCGAGGCCCGGCAGCTCCAGATCTGGCTGACGCCCCACGGGTTCGTAAAAGCCGCCCTGCAGGCGAGCGACGCCGCGCTCACCAAGGCCGCCGACGGCAGCAGCGTGGTCACCTTCACGGCCATGGGCAAGTATAAGCTGACCGGCACCATCGACAGCGGCAATGTGGTGACTAAGGTGGAAACCACCATCGCCGACCCTGTTCTGGGCGATACGCCGCTGGTGGCGACCTACGCCGACTACAAGGACTACAACGGCGTGAAGTTCCCGACCAAGATCGTGCAAACCCAGGGCGGTCATGAGGTGTGGGACATCCTGGTGACAGCCGTCCAGGTCAATCCGCCCGCGGATCTTCCGGTTCCGGCGCCGGTTCAGGCTGCGGCCGCTGCGCCGGTCGCAGTCCAAAGCACCAAGCTGGCGGACGGCGTGTGGCACGTAACCGGCGGCTCGCATCACAGCCTGGTTGTGGGTTTCAAGGACTACATCGCCGTGGTGGAAGCTCCGCTGTCGGAAGAGCGCTCGCTGGCGGTGATCGCCGAGGCCAAGAAGCTGGTTCCCAACAAGCCCATCAAGTACGTGATCAACACGCACCACCACTTCGATCACTCCGGTGGATTGAGGACGTACGTGGCGGAAGGAGCAACCGTGGTGACGCACGATTCGAACCGCGGCTTCTACGAGAAAACGTTCCAGGCTCCGGCGACGATGGCGCCCGACGCTCTGTCAAAGGGTCCCAAATCGGCGACGATTCAGGGCGTCAACGACAAGGACAAATTCGAGCTGACCGACGGGAAGCAGACCATCGACGTGTACTCGACTCCCGGCGACACCCACACGGACGAAATGCTGGTGGCGTATCTTCCGGCTTCCAAGATCCTGGTGGAAGGAGATTCCTACAGCCCCAACGATCCCAACGCGAAGCCGTCGCCGGTGCCCCCCAATGCGATGAATCTGTATAACAACATCCAGCGGCTGAAGCTGAACGTGGCCTCCATCGCGCCGATCCACGGGCGCGGCGCGGTTCCCTACGCGGAGTTTCTGAAATTCATCGGAAAACGATAACATGCG
>DATIRX010000311.1:0-2609 GCA_035469225.1 Bryobacteraceae bacterium | reverse complement strand
ATTCGCCGATGGATCTGCGCACCACCGCCGATCAGGCCGTGCGCCGGCGGCTGCTTGCGGTTCCGGGAGTTTCTCAGGTGATCGCAACCGGGGGCGGCCAGAAGCAGTACCAGGTGCTGGTGGATCCCGTCGAATTGCGGGAATACAACGTCACATTGGGGCAAGTGGAGGAGGCGTTGCGGCGTAGCAATAAGAACTCGTCGGCCGGTTTTCGCGTGACCGGAGGCCAGGAATACCTCATCCAGGGCATCGGCCGGGTTTCAAATGAGGAGGAAATCGGCAATATCGTGATCACGGCCCGCGATGCCCGGCCGATTCTGGTGCGCAATGTGGCACGCGTGCAGATCGGCGAGGCCCTGAAGCGCGGGGAGGGATCGCATAAAGGCTCGCCCGCGGTGATCCTGGGCATCCAGAAGCAACCCGGCGCCAACACTCTGGAATTGACACGCTTGCTGGATACCACGCTGGATGACATCCAGCGCACGCTGCCCGCGGGCATGGTGATTGACAAGCACGTGTTCCGGCAGGCGGATTTCATTCAGCGTGCGCTCGACAACCTGATGGGTGCGCTGCGCGACGGATCGCTGCTGGTGGTGCTGGTGGTGCTGATCTTTTTGGCAAACCTGCGCGCGTCGCTGATCACCTTGATCGCGCTCCCCATTTCGCTGGTGGCCGCGGTGCTCGGCATCAAATTCCTGGGATTCACGCTCAACACGATGAGCCTGGGCGGGCTGGCGATCGCCATGGGGGAGCTGGTGGACGACGCCATCATCGACGTCGAGAACGTAGTGCGGCGGATGCGGGAGAACAGCCTGCTGCCCGAGTCCGAGAGGCTGACTGCGATCGAGGTGGTGTATCGCGCCAGCCGCGAAATTCGCGGATCGGTGGTGTTCGCCACTCTGATCGTGATTCTGGTGTTTCTGCCGCTGTTCGCGCTGGAGAGCGTAGAGGGGCGGCTGCTGTGGCCCATCGGGTTTGCCTACATCATCGCGCTGGTGGCTTCGCTGGTGGTCGCTTTGACGGTTACACCCGCGCTTTGCTCCATCCTCTTACCGAAGGCAAAATCTATCCTGAATGGACGGGAGCCCTGGCTGATCCGTTTGCTTAAGCGGATGTATCGTCCCTCGCTGTCGTTTTCGCTGGATCATCCCTGGCTCGTGCTGGGCGCCTCGGCGCTGTTGCTGATCGCCGCGGGCGTGGGTGTTTCGCGCATGGGACGGTCGTTCCTGCCGGAGTTTAACGAAGGCAGCCTGACGGTGGGCGCCGTAACCATTCCCGGAACCAGCCTGGCGGAATCCAATCAGCTCGGCACGGCTCTCGAGAAGATTCTGCTCACGGTGCCGGAGGTGCTATCGACGGGCCGCCGGACCGGGCGGGCAGAGCTCGATGAGCACGTGCAGAGTGTGGAGTCGGCGGAAATCGACGTGGATCTTCAAATGGCAAAGCGCCCGAAGGACGAGGTACTGCGGGAGATCCGCGACAAAGTGAGCGTGCTGCCGGGAACCAACGTGAGCGTGGGTCAGCCCATCTCGCACCGCATCGATCACATGCTGTCGGGAACCCTGGCGAATATCGCCGTCAAGATTTTCGGCGACGATCTGCGCCAGCTGCGATTGTTGGCGAAGCAGGTGCAGACGGAGATGGCGGGCGTGCCCGGCGTGGTCGATTTATCTTTAGAACAACAAACGGACATTCCGACTTTACGCATTCGGGCGGATCCCGCATTGGCCGCGCGGTACGGCCTGCCGGCGGGTGAAGTGTCCCAGCGAATCGAGACCGTGCTGGTCGGCACAGAGGTCGGACGCATTCTCGACGGGCAGGTCAGCTTCCCGCTGGTTGCCAAGTATGAAGATGTTCGCGGGTCGGGCGCTGGAGAGGATACACTCGCCGGTATTCGCGGAATGCTGCTGGATACGCCGGCGGGGCCGCGCGTGCCGCTCTCCAGCGTCGCCACGATTCAGGAAGATCGGAGCCCGAACTTCATCATGCGCGAGGGAGTGCAGCGTCGGATCGTGGTGCAAGCCAACGTGGCCGGACGGGACCTGCGCGGCACCGTACAGGAGATCCAGCAGCGTATCGCCCAGGCCGTAACATTGCCGCAAGGCTACCGGATCGAGTATGGCGGCCAGTTCGAAAGCGCCGAGCGCGCCTACCAGCGGCTGCTGCTCCTGGGGATCGGTGTAGTGGCGGGGATCTTCCTGATTCTCGGAATCGCTTTCGGATCTTACCAGGACGCGCTGATCATCATGTTGAACCTGCCTTTGGCGCTGGTGGGCGGTGTGGCCGGCGTATTCCTGGCGGGAGGAGTGCTGTCTCTCGCATCCATCGTGGGATTCATCACGTTGTTTGGAATCGCGACGCGCAACGGCATCATGCTGATCTCGCATGTCCGCCATCTTCGCGAGCAGGGCGTGGGGGATTTCCGGCAAGCTGTCATGGACGGCGCATCCGAGCGCCTGGCGCCCATCCTGATGACTGCCCTTGCCGCGGGTTTGGCGCTGGTGCCCATCGCGCTGGGCATGGGGAAGCCGGGAAGTGAAATTCAGGCTCCCATGGCCATCGTGATCTTCTGCGGCTTGCTGACATCCACAGCGCTAAACATGGTGGTG
>DATIRX010000310.1:0-11356 GCA_035469225.1 Bryobacteraceae bacterium | reverse complement strand
CGTTTTGGAACACTCTGATTTTTGTTTTGAATGGAGTGGTTTTCATACTGATTGGGTTGCAGTTGCCCTACATCCTGGCGGCCATCCAGGACGTCAGTTTTCGGGAACTGCTGCTTCGAGGCGTGTTGGTGAGCGTAGCGGTCATCGTTTTACGATTCCTGTGGGTGTTTCCAGGCGCCTATTTCTCGTATTTCATCCGCCGCAACCTGCTGAAGCAAGCTGAAAATTATCCGTCGAGCCGGGGCATTTTCGTCGTGGGGTGGACGGGAATGCGCGGCGTGGTGGCGCTGGCCGCGGCGATTTCCTTACCCATCATGATTTCCAACGGGATGCCGTTTCCCCAACGCAACATGATTCTTTTTCTGACTTTCTGCGTCATCTTCGTAACGCTGGTGTTGCAGGGTCTCACGCTTCCGGCTGTGATACGCCGCCTGGAACTGCGGGAGCAAGGCGATGCGCAATACGAAGAAATAGAAGCCCGCAGAATCATGATCGAGGCGGCCCTGCGAAAGCTAGGGGAGAGTCCGGATCGCACAAAACACGCCACGAAGGCCGTGTACGACGACGTGGCCAGGCACTATAGGCTTCGTCAGGGCGCTTTGGAGCGTGCGCGCGGAGCCGGCCGCGTGTTCTCTGAACAGCACGATATCGCCGAACGAATCGAGCGGGACCTGCGAAATGCGGAGCGTGCTGCCGCGGTCCAGCTCCGCGACGAAGACCGGATCAGCGACGAAGTGCTGCAAAAGCTGCTGCGCGAGCTGGATTTGCAGGATGCACGCCCTGTCGCTTCTTATCCTGAGGAGAACGACGAGGCGGGTGAAGCATAGAGCAAAGGCCGGATGCTGCTTTCCTCAGCGGGGTGCTGGAAACGGCTCATCGCGTTCACCCCGGAAAGGCAATTTTAAAGCGCGCGCGATCTCCGGCCAGAACTCGCGCAACACGTCGAAGCCCATGTCCTGAAGAATCGAGAACGCGCCGCGGCGTGCAGCCGGCCCAAAACCTCGCTCGTTGCCCGGATGGTATAGATTGTTCAACTCCAGGGCGCTCGCGGTGCCCAGCCACTCGGTGAAGTTGAACCTCGGCGTTCCATCGTCACGGTGGGTGATCACTACGTGGAGCATCGCATGGAATAGCCGCGACTTCTTGCTGCCTTCGCCTAATCGGTAATAGCGCGGATCTTCGGAAAAGATCGTGGGATACAGGAAATCGCCAAAGAAGCGCGCAGAGGTCGCAGTGGCATAGTCCGCTCCGTAACGCCGTGCGTAACCCAAACCGCCAGGCCCGAACGAAGGGTCCTGGTTGGAGGCCTGATCCAATCCGGCATTGAAGCCGGAGGCCAGTACGGAGATCGGATCGAACGTGTCGTGAACGAACAGCAGAAATTTGGCGCGCGGCTCCAGCGAACACAGCTTGAAGCCGGGCCTATATTTGGGAGGCTCAACCGCCTTGCGCTCCAACTTCCGCGCGAATGTTCCGGCGAGCTTGGCGTACGGGCCATTGTAATCCTCAAACCGAACGACCGGCGCCGGTTCCAGACACGACGACCCGGGGCTCACCCGGGATTGCTCAGGCGCCAGCGGGCCGGGAGCCGGCTCCTGTGCGCTGGCTACCGCCAGAAGTATTGCTGGGGCTAAGAAGTATCGAAAGGGCATATCACCCGCTGCATCCAAGTGCAACTAAAGAACCCATTTTGGGACAGACAAGAGAAGCGCCGGGCTTCGGCATACAAATTGCTTCTGACTCTGTTCATGGTGAACGGCACTGTGGTCCTCGTCGGTAATCTCCCCATCGATCATCTGGGATTCGACCAGCTTGTCGCGGAGTTCGGGTGGTCGTCCAAAAGAGTCGACACGCTTGCGGACATAGGCAAGTTGAGCCTCGATTACGATCTGGTGAGCGTTCTCTTTGAGCCCAAGAGTTTGGGTTTTTCCTGGGAAAAGGCCCTGACATCCGTCATGGCCGCGGCTCCCCGGGCCCTCCCTATCCTGTGCCACGGATTCGGGGAGGTCCTGGACTGGTCGCAAGTGTCCGAAGCCGGGGCCTTTCATTCACTCCTGATACCCCTTCGTGCGGAAGAGGTAAGGCGTAGCTTGGGATTCGTATGGTGTGCACAGCGGATTTCGACACCCATCCTCCCGCAACGCGTTCCCCGCCGTCACCGAGCGATCAGCCAGCGACCTGCGCCCAGGCAGATCCACGCGGTTGCGTGAGCCCGTAGACCCGAAAATACCCCCACCTGGGTCTAATCACCCAGGTCCTATACGCCAGGCTGGTAGACTGGGAACACCACCCGTAATTAAGAGAGGTCCAGCTTGCGAGCCTGCATTCTCATTCTTTGCACCTTAACCCTATCTGTTTCGGCCCTAACTCCCACGGCGCCACAGGCGAGTCCAATGGGACACCTGCGCCTGTACCACACCCACACCGGAGAACACCTGGATATCGTGTACCGGCAGGGCGGCGCTTACATTCCGGCGGCCCTGGCGAAGCTGGATCAGTTCCTGCGCGACCACAGGACCGGACAGATACACCACTTCGATCCCCGGCTGTTCGACCTGCTTTCGGATGTGACTCAGTCCGTAGGCCGCGCGGACGCAGAGATTCACGTCATTTGCGGATATCGCACCCCGGCCAGCAATGAGTATCTCCGCACCCACACCTCCGGAGTGGCGAAGGCCAGCCTCCACATGCAGGCCGAGGCGATCGACATCAGGCTGCCCGGTACGCGCACTTCTATGTTTCGGGATGCGGCGTTAGCGCTGCATCGGGGAGGCGTGGGATTCTATCCATCTTCCGATTTCATTCATGTAGACGTGGGGCGGATTCGGCACTGGTAGACGACGGCTGCCCCAGGTCGTCCGCAAGCTGCTTTTCCAACGCCGCATCCTGTCCGTAGATATCGTTGTAGAAGTCCACTTCTCCGCTCTCCAGGACCACCGCAGTCACGTACACGATCACAATCTGGATGGGACGCTTGAGCTTGACCTGAGAGGATTCCACGGCATTCATCGCCTCGCGAACCCGTTCCGGAGACCAGCCCGCGTCCTGTCCCAATACCCAATCCGCTAAGTCCCCGGCCTTTGCCGCCCGCATGCAGCCGTGACTGAAATCCCGCCGGGCGCGGGCGAACAGCGCACGCGCGGGGGTATCGTGCAGGTAGACATCGTGTCCGTTCGGGAACATGAACTTGACCAGTCCCAAGGCGTTCCGGGGCCCCGGCCGCTGCCGCAGCAGCAAAGCTCCGGTGCGCAGCTGGGCCAGGATCCGGTCCGAAACTGCGCCTGTCTCGACCACCACGCCGTGGCGGGTGACCACTTCAAAATCGTTCTTCGATAGATACGAAGCGTCCCGCTGTATTTGAGGCACCAGTTCCCGGCGTTGAATGCTATAAGGGACGTTCCAGTACGGCCGGAAGATCACCGACTGAAGCTCCGCGGAGAAAAGCGGCGTCTGATATCCGCGGGCTCGGCCGGCGATGATCTTCATATCCAGTTCGGGATCCTGCCCAGGCCCGAACGCGCGCAACCGAAACTCCGGGATATTCAGCAGGATCGCCGGCCGTGAAAGGTCGTAAGACACCCGCCGCCAGCGCTCTGATGCCAGTTCCAGCTGCCGAACGCGGGTGCTTAACGGTGTATTTAATTGCGCCAACGTGGCCTGGCCGATGCGGCCGTCCGTCTCGATTCCATGACGGGATTGAAAACGCCTCACGGCGGCGACCAGAGCACCGGAATAACGACTTGTATCGTCCGGAAGCGTGGCCTCGGGCGGCAGGTCCCCAAGCCGTCTCAGTAATTGGACCAAGCGAGGAACGCCAGCATAGGAGGCTCCCGGCTCGACCGGTTTTACAGTTGCGGGAAGGCGAGCCCCATCGTCCTCCTGCGCCAGGCTTCGATACCGTTCCAGCGCGTCCAGGGTTCGTTGATGCTCCCGGAAGGGCGGCTCTGCTCGCGCCTCGCGTGGAGCAGCCCAGTGATACGCCAGCAGGATCGCCGCGAGTAACAACCGGCCGTAAGACTGCGTCATCACTGCCATTCGAAGAGCATGAGCGATGCCACTCCGCCCGCATGGAGGGGAACGCGGAGCTCCTGCCGGGACGGAGACGCTGGGTATTACCGCGCAGGGAAGTGCGCTGCATCGCGCAAGTTGCTGCGCATTCGGTGGCTTATAGGCGCTTCTGACGATCCTTTGTGCGGCCCGTCCCGTGCTTTACAAAGGGCGAAGGTTCTTATGACAACCACAACAGCCCCTAGCACAACTTCTGGAATTCTGGACGCAAATGCGATGAAGTTCTTGGCCGGGATCCAGGGCCCATGTATCACCATGGTGATTCCGGCCCGCCACCCGGGCGCACAAGACGGCTCCGGGCGAGCTCTGATGCACGCGCTGATACGAACAGCCCGGGAGGAAATCGGCCGGGCAAAGTTCGCGGCTCAAGCCGAAAAACTCCTGGCTCCGCTCGAAGAGATCGCTCAGGGCGGCGGCCTGGAGTCGGGTGGATCCGCATTCGTGATTTTTCGGTCGCCGGAATACCTGGCACGATACGAAATGCCCAATCGCCCCGCGGGGACGGTGACGATTGGCGACCGTTTCTATCTGGCGCCTTTCGTGAAGGATGCCTTCGCGCGGCGCGAATTCCTGGTGCTTGGCCTCAGCAAGAAACATCTGCGGTTGTTCAGATACGTAAACGGAGAGTGCCACGAGTTGCCTCTGCCGGAAGGCGTTCCCCCGAGTCTGGAGGCGGCCGGCGGATTCGACAAACCCGAGCACAACCTGGAAACTCGGTCGTCTTCAGGGTCTTCCACCGGGGCGATGCGGGCACTCCGCTTCGGAGTGGGCACGGACCACGAGACGGGGAGAGAACGCATTCATCAGTTCTTTGCGCTCGTGGACCATGGCTTAACGGCAGCGTTCGGGAACAAGCCCTTGCTGCTGCTGGGCGTTCGCGAGGAAGTCGCTGAGTATCGGCGGACTGCGAAACACGCGCTGATCCTAAACTCCGACGTGCAGGGAAACGTCGATTCGCTATCTCCGGCAGAGATTGCAGGATTTGCGGCAAAGGCGGCCGATAACGATTACGATCTCCTGGCGGAGCGCGTTCTGGCGGAATATCGGGAAGCGCCGGATCGCGGCCGAACTCTCGCCGATACTCGCGCGGTTTTGCAGGCCGCGAGCGAAGGCCGCGTGCATCGTTTGTGCGTGCGGACCGGAATGGAGGCTGCAGGCTCCGCCGAGGGCGCGCTTCTCAACGCCGCAATCGTGGATGCGCTCCGCACGGGGGCAGAAGTACTTATGGTTTCGCAGGACAAACTGCCGGCCGCAAATCCGCTCGCCGCAATCCTGCGCTACTGAGGATTCGGGTCATCATGAAACTCTCGAAGATTCTCGTACCGGTGGATTTCTCCCAGCAGGCAGCAGGCGCCGTCCAGCATGCGGCGGCCCTGGCGCGGCACTTCGGCGCCGAACTGACGCTGCTTCACGTCAATCCGATTCTGGTTCCGGCGGTGACGGCGCCCTTGGAATTCAGCGGGCCGATCGATACCGGCTGGATTACCGAGCTGGAAGTCCAGGCCCGCAAAAAACTGGAAACCTTTCACTCGGCCGAGCTGGGCTTACTCAATGTGAGGCGAGCGGTGGTTACCGGCGATCCGGCCGGGCGCATCGTCGAGTTTGCGGACCGCGAAAAGCCGGAGTTGATCGTGATGCCCACCCACGGATATGGCCCCTTCCGTCGATTCCTGCTGGGATCGATCACCGCCAAGGTGCTGCACGATGTCGCGTGTCCGGTATGGACCGGCGCGCACATTCAAGAATCGTATGGCCAGAATACCTTCCCGTCTTCGTGGAAGTGGATCGGCAGGGTGATGTGCGCCATCGACCCCGCAACAGCCGGGCCGCCGCTCATGTGGGCACGCGATATTGCTTCTGAATTCGGCGCTGACCTGGTGGTGCTGCACGCCGTACCCGAGTTAGAGCCGAAAGATCCGGCGGCCACCGGCGCCGCTCAGGCTACCCGATGTGTTCAGTGCCTTATGCGGAACCTGTCCGTGGCCGGTGAAATCCTGATCGAAGAGGGCGATCCCGCCAAGGTGGTGCAGGCCGCGGCACTGCGGAGGAATGCGGACCTGGTGGTGATCGGACGGAGCCCGCATCAAGGCGCTTCAGGGCGTTTGCGCACAAACGCCTATTCGATTGTGCGCGATTCTCCATGCCCGGTCGTGAGTGTCTAAGGGGCACGGACGTTGCAGATTTGCACGATGTCACCACGATTCTCGTCATTGCGAATTACCGGCGCGCGGGTCCGCCCTAGATGGCTGGGGAGGCTGTTACGAGCGGTCGCGGCGGAGTTGCTGGGTCATCGGGAGACGTTCTTCAGACCGCTGCGCGGTATCGCCCAAGGCGAGACCATCCGCGTAAGGTCCCGTCGCCGGGTATTCATCTACACCGACCCCATGCGGATTGAATCCCCGGAGCTGCCCTGGGCCGTGCAAGGCACGTCCGCACCGACGCTTACACTCACAACCTGCTTCCCATTCGACTGCGTGGGCGCGGCTCCAAGACGTTTCGTAGGCAAGCACGTATGACCGCAGCCGAAATGGAACGATCCGTGCAGAGGTCATCGACAGAGATCCGCGCACAAGAAGGTATGCAATGAAAGTCCTGATGGCCACCGATGGTTCGAAACACGCAAGCCTAGCTCTTGAGTCTGCTTGCCGCATCCTGTCCGCTGAAGACCGGGATATCGACTTGATATGCGTGGCGCCGGCAGCGGGGGCCAAGCACGCTGCCCACTCCCTGAAATTATGCCGGCGAGCGTCGCACATCGTGGCCGCCGCGCGCACCACACTGGCCGAGGCGGGAGTGAATGTGCGTGCCATCGTTCAAGCCGGGTCGCCGGCAAGGGTCCTGATCGCGCGTGCTCTCGACTATGACGTTACGGTACTCGGCGCGCAGAGCAGAAAAGGCCGTTCCTCGGCAGGATTGGGCGCGATCGCGAGCCGCGTGATCGAGCACTCCAGCTCGACCATCCTGATCGGCCGCGAGATTCAGGGCGATGCTGGCGTGAAGATCCTGGCAGCCGTGGACGGATCGGAAGGATCGTTTGGGGCGCTGGACAAGCTGGTGCGACTCGTCGATCTTTCCTCGGCGGACGTCACGCTCGTCCATGTAGTTGAAACGCCGTGGCTGCACTCCGGTCTCGATCAGGAATGGATCGGCTACGAGGAGGACAAGGAAGAAGAAATCGATCCTCAAGCACAATGGAAGGAAGAGTTCGAGCAGGAGGGAGAACGTATTCTTCAGGACGCGCGGGCGCGGCTGCCCGTTCGAACCGCAGTCACCACCTTGATTTACCGGGGGCTTCCGGCCGAAGAAATCCTGAGCGAGGCTGAAACCGGAGGCTACGATTTGATCGTGATGGGCGTCAGCGGCGCCATGGATCTGAAACATCAGATTCTGGGCAGCGTGTCGACCAAAGTCGCGTGGAACGCACCGTGTTCCGTGTTGCTGGTTCGAACAGCCGATTAGTCCACGCGGCACCCAAAGCCAGCCCGAAACTTTAGGGAAACCGCTCTTATCGCAGGGTCACAAATGTTGCGGTGAACGGCAGTTCTGTGACAAGATGTGCCTCAGCACCAACGCCCCAAGGCGAAACCATTTGGAGGAACCCATGCGGAATCACTTCAGTAAGAGAACTGCCGGCTGCGCGCTCGCAATCGTCACACTGGTACACGGCCTGGCGCAGGTCGCCAGTGCACAGGCTCCGGCCCCGGCTCCGCTCGCGATCCCCAATCCGACTTATATCTCCATTCCTTTGGAAATCACGGTCAACCGTCCCGCCGCCGAAGTCTGGAAGCGCGTCGGCAAGTATTGCGATATCGGCGAGTGGCTGCGGGTCAATTGCACCATCATCGCTGGCAAGGACGGTGAATTCGGCGCCGTCCGGTCCATTGGCAACGAGATTCTGGTGGGGAAGACGGAACTCTCCTACACCTACACTCAGCCTGTCAGGGAAGGCCAGCCCTACATTCTCTACCACGGCACGCTGGAGGCGCGGCCGCTAACAGCGACCACGTCGAAGCTCATCTACACCCTGGTTCTGGATAATTCCACTCTGGCGGACGACGCAGCGCGCGAGCGCGACCGGGCGAGACGGGCCGCGCAGTTCACCACGGCACTGGAGAATATGAAGATCCTGGCGGAAGGCGGCACCCTTCCCCCTGCCCCGGCTCGCGGCGGCGCGCCCAAGGGCGGTCCGCCCAAACAGTGATCAGGAACGGCGTGCGCCCAACTGGATAACCTCAGGCTGCATGTCGAACCGGTGACACAGGGACAGGCGCAGCATGTCTGCTCTGGAAGCCATGTACGACCTTCTCGGCGAGTTTGACCAGGCCAAAGCAGAAGGCCATGCCGCCAAAGAGCGTCGCCATGAGGCCTAACACCAGCGCATAGAAGCCGCCGGCGCTTGAATCCGCGGCAGATTGCGATGCAGTCAGGTCGGCAGCAAGCAGCGGACACCAGGCCAGCCCCGCACAGAGTGCCCCGCGCAGTAGCATTTTGATCCTGCTCTCTCTCATGGTGACTTTCTCCCTCACATGGGACTGAAGGCAATTTCGTAGCCACCCCGCGATGCACGGATTGCTTGCAAACAAGGGGGGTTGGCCCGAGCTCGGGATACCAGCGGCGGGCGCCTCGCGGCGCAGGTGGGTGTTCTCACTCTGTCGGTCGGAGTACGAGATGAGCCCTGTTCCGCAGGACTCGCCCGCCGGTCTAACTCTCCGACGGTTTGGGGGCCTACGATGAGGCGAATCCATGCGCGCTGTCTTTTTCCGCATCCGGCGGGAGCTCTGAATAGAGTTGCCGTTGGTCTGTTACTGACACTGTCACCGCGGCTGCTGCCGGCCGCGACCGGATACTTGGTGCATAACCTGGTGGCCGACGACAAATCCACGGCAACCGCTGATTTCTACGATCCCCGGTTGATCAACGTCTGGGGGGTCGCCCCGGCTGGGCTCTTCTGGGTGTGCGACGTGGGGGTCTCCACGCTCTACTCGTTGAGCCCCACCAGCGCGACACCCATTGGAACGCCCAACACCACCGTGCAGCCGACGATCCCGGGCGCCGGAGGCTCCAAGGGCACCTGCACGGGTATCGTGTCCACCAGCGGCACCCCCGCCACCACGCCACCGAGCTTCCCCGTCATCGCCCCCGGCAAGAACCCGGTAGCGGCCAGCTTCCTGTTCGTATCGGAGGACGGCGTGCTCTCCGCCTGGTCCAGCGGAGCCGACGCCACCAAGGCATTCGTCGAGGTCGACAATTCCCGCACCGCCGTCTATAAGGGTCTCGCCTTGCTGACCAAGCCCGTGGTGCAACTCTACGCCGCCAACTTCAAAGCCGGGACCATCGACGTTTTTGACGCCCAGTTCAAACCGGTTACCTTGGCCAGCGGATCCTTTGTGGATACGGCGATCCAGGCGGGCTTCGCTCCCTTCAACATTCAGGCGATCGACGGCAAACTCTACGTCACCTACGCTAAACAGGACGCCAACAAGTTCTTCAATGTCGCGGGACCGGGTGACGGCTACGTGGATGTGTACGACTCCACAGGTAAGCTGCTGCAATCGTTCTTCGGCGGACCCGGCAGCCCGCTCAACTCGCCATGGGGTGTCGCCATCGCACCGGCCACCTTCGGTAAATTCGCCAACGAACTGCTGGTGGGAAACTTTGGCGATGGCACCATCAATGCCTTCGATCCGGCAACCGGCGCGTTCCTCGGACCACTGCAGGACGGGTCCGGAACGTCGGGACTTTTTGGCACGCCCGGCAAGACCATCATGATTCCGGGGCTGTGGGCTCTCACCTTCGGCCGTAACGGCAATCTCGGCGACCCCGACACGCTTTACTTCACGGCCGGGCCGGGCGGGCAGAAGCATGGGATCCTCGGCAGCATTTCGGCGAACCCGAACATTACCGCCTCTTCGGTGACCAATGCCGCGCAAGCCGGCGCGGGCATCGCCGCCAATACCTACATCACCATCAAAGGCAACAATCTGGCGCCGACCAAGCGTTCCTGGGCCACGGCGGATTTCGGCCCCACCGGAAAAACCTTGCCGACGACGCTCGATGGCGTGACCGTCACGGTGAATGGCGAAGCGGCGTACGTGATCTACATCAGCCCGGTGCAAATCAATGTTCTGACACCCACTGACTTGCCGCCGGGCGGGGATCTTACCGTGCAGATGTCCGACAGTACTTTGACCAGCAGCACGGTCACCCTCACCGCGCAGGCTGTGGCCCCTTCCTTCTTCCTCGCCGACGTGGCCGGGCATGTGGCCGCGGTTCATACCAACTTCTCGCGGATCGGAACGGCAACATCCTCGCCGGTGGGAACGCCGGCCGCACCAGGCGAGGTGATTGTCCTCTACGGCAACGGCTTCGGAGCCACCAGTCCTGCGGCGGTGAACGGCCAGGTGCTGGCGCAGACATCGCCGATGGTGGTGAACCCCATCATCACATTCAACGGCATCCCGGGCGACGTGGTGTTCGCGGGCCTCACCGCGACCGGTCTGTACCAATTCAACGTTCGGGTTCCCACCGGCTTGCCGGACGGCGACGCCAGGGTCGCGGCGACGGCCAACGGAGTCACTTCTCCAGCGGGACCTTTAATCGCGATCAAGAATTAGGCGCGCACGAGGACTCGGACTGGGATGCCGGCGTTCCCGGAAAGGGAGTTTGATTGGATGGGCTGTTCTCCGGCCGATCCGAACTTGGTCCAAATGACCAGAATTCCTTGTATCGACGTTCAGCATGGCTGCACCCTCTGTACTCTTGAAGCGCGAGATCCGCGCATCCCGGCCCGTGGCTGTCCCCAGCCGGGGCGCGATTCACCTGGTGGAACGGCTGGCCGCGGGAATTGCTTTCGCCGCGGTGGCTCCGGCCCTGGGCGCTACGATGCTGGCGGTGCGGGCCGTATCGGGACGCTCGCCTTTGATCGCGCACCGCAGGCTGGGACTGAATGGCGAGCCGTTCTGGATTCTCAAGATTCGCACCATGTGGGATCAGCCGGCCTCGCAAGGCGGGCCCGCGTGGGTCGAATACCTTGCCGAAACGGATGTGCCGGTGATCAAAGGCGCGCCCGATCCGCGCGTCACCAGCCGCCTGGCGGCGTTTTGCCGCCGCTATTCCGTGGATGAGTTGCCGCAGCTCCTGCAAGTGGTCACGGGCAAATTGTCCCTGGTGGGACCTCGCCCGTTGACGTCAACGGAACTGGAAACCTACTACGGCGCCGACTGTGGCGAGGTGCTCTCCGTTCGCCCGGGACTAACCGGACTCTGGCAGGTGATGGGCCGCAACCGTC
>DATIRX010000309.1:0-3664 GCA_035469225.1 Bryobacteraceae bacterium | reverse complement strand
CGCGTTCGCCTCCGGGCCGACCGTGATCTTCTGAACTTCCTTCACCAGCTTTTCGACGAAAACATCGTGGATGCTGTCCTGCACCAGCAGACGGGTGCCGGAAGAACAGATCTGGCCGCAATTGCGCGTGAAAATGTTCGCCGCGTTCGCGGCGGCCTTGTCCAGATCGGCATCCTCGAAGACGATGTGCGGCGACTTTCCCCCCAATTCGAGCGTGAGCGGCAGGATGCGGTCCGCTGCGATGTGGCCGATCTCTCTGCCGGCCCGCAGGCTTCCGGTGAATGCCACTTTCCGAACGAACGGATGCGACACCAGCGCGGATCCCGTCTGGCGGCCCGCACCCAGCACCACGTTGAAGACTCCCGGCGGCAATCCGCATTCTTCCGTCACAAGGCGCGCGAACTCGACGGTGGTCGCCGAGGTCTCCTCGGACGGTTTGATCACGACCGTGTTCCCGGCCGCCAGCGCCGGCGCGGATGCTCGCGCAGCCTGGTTCAGCGGAACGTTCCACGGCGTGATAATGCCCACCACGCCGAACGGTTCTCGCCGGGTATAGGAGTGGTAGCCCGCTCCGACGTTGAGCGTCTCGCCATGATTGACGTTGACCAGGCCGGCGTAGAATTCGAAATAGCGCGCTGCGGTTTCGAGCCCGGCCGGAGTCTGCGCGGCGGGCGTCCCGTTTTCACGCGATTCGATCTCCGCCAGCAGCTTCACGTGCTTGCGGATGGTCCGCGCCATTTCGAGCATCACCCTGGCCCGGTCCATGGGCCGGCGGTCGCGCCACTCGGGAAATGCGGCCGCGGCAGCCTGCACCGCGGCATCCACGTCGGCATCATTTCCGTTGGCGACGCGCGCAATGCGCTCGCCCGAACGCGGATCGAGCTTATCGAGATAGTCGCCAGACCTGGGCTGGACGGTCTTGCCGTTAATAAAGTGATTCAGTACGTAGGGAGTGATTTCGGTTTCAACGGCGGCTGCCATACAGGCATTCTAACCGGAGAATCCGCGCCTTGTTTAAAAACCACCCCGCGGCCGATACCCCGGGCGAGCCTGCACGCGGTACTTCTTGCCGGCATCCGAAACCACTTCGACGGCGATTTTGCGGAACCCTTCGTTGGGATTCATCTGCGGATAATAGGTCACCGTGTAGGAGTTTCCCAGATCCTCGCGGATCGCCTCGAAGGCTTCCACCTGCTTCTGCCAGTTGGTGGCGAAGTACGCCTTGCCGCCGGTGCGCGTGGAAATGCGCTTGAACACGTTGGCGGAAATCGGGTCCTTGCTGATCTCGTTGGTCGAGATCACGTAGATGGGAATGCCTTCGTCCTCGGCCACGGCGCGGACGTCATCGGGCGCGACCATGCTGGCGTTGTCCGGACCGTTCGAGAACACGATCACTACTTTGCGCCCCGGCACTTTCGCCGCGTCGCGGATGGTCAGCAGCAGCCCGTTGTAGAGTGCCGAATCGTCTCCCGCGACAGCGCTCCGCAATCCGGCGATGGCGTCGTTGCGTTCTTTGCTGAGCGCGGCGGCGCGCGACAGATTCCGGCTGTAGGTGTACACCGCGACGGAGTCGGCCCGGTCCAGGCCGCGAATGAAATCGGCGATGGCGTCGGAAGCGTACACGAAGCCGCGATACATGTAGTTGCTGGTATCGAACAACACGAACACGTTGGTCCCGACGAACGCATCCGAGCGCGTTTCGGCGGCGGCTCCCGTGGCGGCGCCTGCGGCATCCACCACAATGGGCTTAACAGTCCCGTCCGCGGCTACCTCCACCGGCGGCTTGTTTCCCTCCGAGAAGGTCGAGAGCTGTTGCGCAATCCCATCTTCCAGAATGCGGAAATCTGAGGGCTTCAGGCCGTTGACGTAGTGCCCTTTGTTATCGGTGATGGTGAAACTAAGCACCACCATGTCGACCTTGATGCGAAACGTGGGGCGGTCCTGGGCGGCTGCCAGTGCCACCACCAGCATGATGAAAGCGAGTTTGCGTATCACCGCGGGATAACCTCCGAATTGCTAGCTTGCGTCTGCCTGCGCGCCTTTTCCCTGACATCGTCTCCCACCAGCCGTAGGGAGCGCAACAGGGCCGGCCAGTCTTCCAAATGCGTGGCGAAAATCTGTTCTACCGTCTGCCGGGTCCAGTCCGGAACCAGGACGTTCATCTGCGCGGGCTGCGCATGGATTTCGTCCGCCAGCGCCGCGTAGTAGAGCAGGTTCGATTCCCAGCTTTCCGCCAGAATCCGGCTGGAGTATCCCATCAGGGTCGGGAAGGTCCGCAGGTTGAGCAACTCCAGGCCGTAGGTATTGGCCAGCGTCGGCTTAGGTGTTCCGAACGCCCGCGAAATCGCCTCTGGGCTCAGCTCGGCGGGCGATCCCGCCGCCAGACGCCGAATCTCCTGCGCCAAGGTCGATTCACGGTCCTGCTCCGACAACGATCGCGCCAGCAGGTACATCTCCGACGGCAAGACATTTTCCACCGCAAGTTTCGGCTCGCCGGATTGCAGAAGTGCGTCGACCTTGTTGAGCCGGCCCGGCGCCATGTATGGATCGAGCGCGGCCATCACCTGCCGCCGGCGGTCCGCGTCGAGCGACGCCTGGCCCAGCAGGGACTCGCCATAGGCCATGTGGACCCCCACCCAGTGGATCTGCATGGGCGTCACGTTCCACCATCGCGGAACAATCGCGGTGAGCATGATTTGCGGGACCAGGTCGCCCCATATCAGCGCCTGCTCATGCGTGGGGATCAGGAAATTTTGCTCGGCTTCGGCCAGCGCGTACGGCAGCGCCGCCAGCGATCCGGCCAGCCTTCCGCCGGCATTCGACGGCCATCCGCTTCCCGGAACGTACGTGTAACCCCAGGTCTGCTGGCCGCCTTGGATGCCGATAAAATCGTGGCTGCGAACGAATAGCGGATTGGTGCGCAGCACCTGTGCGCCGGGGGGCGCATAGTGCATGTAGTTGAAGCCCACCAGCGTGTCGCGCAGGAATCCGGAAAGCTCCCCGCGCATGTCGCTCAATTTCTGCGGATCCTTGGCTGCCTTGTCGATGGCCGTGCGCAAGTTCAACTTGCGTTGATCCTCAATGTGCTGCTCGGTCCAATAGCCATACGACAAGGTCGATTTTTCGGGGCTGCTCAGGGTATTGCGCGGCAGCTGGATCTCGGAAATCCGAGAAGCCAGGCGCCCGGTGAGCGCGGTGTTCAGCGCCTGTCCCTTGCTGACGCTATCCAGGTTGTCGGCCAGATCGAAAATCGTGTTCAGCGGAACCAGGCGCTGGGCTTCGAAGAACCGGATCAGCTCTTCCACCATCTGCTGATGCGTATCGGATGCGCCTTGGGGAACTCCTCCCGCCAGCAGATCCATCATCCGATCCTGCGGCGAGACGCCCGCGGGCGATTTGGTCGCCTGCAGCAAGTTGCGCACGCCGGCACGGCCTGCATCGAACACATCGCGATCGCTGGCGATTTTCGCAAACGGCTCCAGCAGCTTCGCCAGAGTTGCGTCCGCGGCATCCGTCGGAAGACTTCGCTGGCGCGTGAAGATCTGCCACAGTCCGATCAAAGCCTGCGCGGTTCCGGCGGCATCGGCGCGCAGTCCCTGGTTGCGAATCGTGACGATGGTCCGGGTGGTTTCCAGATAGGCGGATATGGTGGAATCCGACAGCA
>DATIRX010000308.1:0-2153 GCA_035469225.1 Bryobacteraceae bacterium | reverse complement strand
TTTTTCCTTCAGCGCGCCTTTCAGTTCGTGTAGCTTGCCCTCTACGCGGTCCTTTGTGCTTTGTTTCATGTAAGTCTCCTTCTCACGCCAGGCTTATAAGCACGTTAGAGGCCCTAGGCAAAACGGAGACAGATACGAGGTTATGCCCGCAGCGGCTGCGCCATTTCACCCACTTGACGGTCAGATTAACGCCCGGGCGCCACAGCGTGTTGACACGCCGGGTGCCCTTGGTGGTCGTCCGGCTGCCGTTTGGCACGGTGCGTGCACTGACAAGCGAGCCTGTCATCGTTTCTTGATAGTGCGCGTAACAAATGGTGCGCAACGGGCGCGCAACTTCTTTGAGGAGGATCGTATGCGGAAATTATCGCGAGCTGTCACAGCGGGGATTGCGTTCGCCGGCGCCGGCCTGATCTTGCAGGTCAGGGCGCAGGATTCCGGCGACTACTACGATCCACCCGAGCGGGCTGCGCGCCTCAGCTGGGTCGACCGCAACGTCTCATTTCAGCCCGGAGGCGTGGACGACTGGGTCCCCGCGAGTCTCAACCGCCCGTTCACTACCGGCGACCGGCTCTGGACCCAGGCGGGCGCCCGCGCCGAAGTACATCTGGGCTCCGCCGCGTTCCGCTTGAGCGGCCGCACCAACTTCACCTTCCTGAATTTGACCGACGACGTGGCCCAAGTGCAGCTTTCCTCGGGAACTTTGAGCGTGCGGGTACGCAATCTTGCAAGACAGGAAGACATCGAGATCGATACCCCGCAGGCCGCGTTTACTCTGCTGCAGCCGGGCGAATACCGCATCGAGGTCAACGAGCAAGGCGATGCCACCCTCTTCACAGTGCGCAGCGGTGAGGCCGAAGCGATCGCCGGCGATCAGTACTTTCCGCTTCGGGCGCGCGACCAGGTTCGCATCATCGAAGACAACCGCGGGCCGGTGTTCGATCGCCGCTCGGCTCCCGTCGCGGATGCGTTCGACAACTGGTGCCAGCAGCGCGATCGGCGCGAAGACATGTCCGCATCGGCGCGCTATGTATCGCGAGATATCCCCGGTTACGCCGATCTGGACGATCAGGGTACCTGGAGCCAGGATCCGCAGTATTCCTGGGTCTGGATGCCGCGCGTAACGGCGGGCTGGGCTCCCTATCGCTACGGGCACTGGGCTTGGATCGAGCCGTGGGGCTGGACCTGGGAAGACGACGCGCCCTGGGGCTATGCGCCGTTTCACTATGGACGCTGGGTGTCCATCCGCAACCAGTGGGGATGGGTGCCGGGTCCGGTGGTAGCGCGTCCGGTGTACTCTCCCGCCCTGGTGGCCTGGATCGGCGGAGCAGGCTTCAGCATCGGTATCTCCATCGGGGGACCGCCGATCGGCTGGTTTCCGTTAGGTCCGCGCGAAGTGTGGGTGCCGCCGTATCGCTACAGTCCGCGCTACATCGAGCGCGTGAACGTCACCAATACGGTGATCGTGAATCGAACGGTGATCAACAACATTAACGTGACGAATGTGAATTACATGAACCGCAACGTGGCGGGGGCCGTGACGGCCGTGCCGCGTGACGTGGTGATTTCGGGAAGAGCGGTAGAATCCGCCGCCGTGCGGGTTACTCCGGACATTGCTTCCCGCGGGCAAGTGGGCGCATTTGCCGCCGTGGCGCCGCAGAGGGCTGCCGTGCTGGGCGGACGGGCGCCAGGGGGAGCCGCGCCCCCCGCTGCGGTAATCAATCGCCCGGTTGTGGCGCGTGCCACGCCGCCTCCTCCGCCGGTCCCCTTCGCGCAGCGGCAGACTGCGCTGCAGGCGAATCCCGGACGTCCACTCGATCGGGCGGTGGTGACCCAGATCCAACAAGCGCAGCCTTCCCGCGGGCGACCGGAGATTCGGCAAGTGAATCCCCAGAGGGCTCCAGGAGCGGGCGGAGCGCCCCAGCAAGGAAAAGGGCAGTCCTTCGGTCAACAGAACGGCCGCGGCCAGCAGCAACTGCCGCAGGCTTCTCCGCAGGTACAACAGCCGCAGCAGCAGCCCGCGGTGATTCCACAGCCGCCCGTCGATCGCCAACAGGACCAGCGGCAAAAGGGCCGTGGCCAGCAGCAATTGCCGCAGGCTCCTCCCCAGGTGCAACAGCCGCAGCAGCAGCCCGCGGTGATTCCACAGCCGCCGG
>DATIRX010000307.1:0-1990 GCA_035469225.1 Bryobacteraceae bacterium | reverse complement strand
AGTAGGTGATCGTCCTGGGGGAAATGCTCATCCGCTCCTTCCTGCCTTGACTCGCGGAACTTCTTCCATCCGATGGGTGCCGGCCGAAGGCCGCTTCTTGACCCAGAGCAGACGCGACAAGTTCAGGAAGCCAGTCCAGCAGGCAACGTGGCGATCACCTTGGCCGGGACGGGCGGCCGAAGGCCAAGGCCGCGGGAAAACCTCGGAAGCTTCGATGCCGGCAGTCTTTCCGGAAGCTGCCCGAAATACGCAATGGCTTTGGTCATCGCACCTCTGATGGCCGGCTCGATCTTCGCGCAGATAAACCAGCAGACCAGGACAAGCATGCCCAGCTGGACCCACACGGCCAAGGTGGCATCGAGGCCGGCATCGACCAGGACACGAATAATCGCCGTGCCAACGATGTTGTGGGTGAGATAGAGCGGATAGGTGATCAGCCCGAGCGTTCTCAGATAGGCCGGCGCCTCAGGCGAAGCCGTGGCGGCAGGGCGCCTGTTCCTGTGCGCGCACCAGGCAATGAGGCCCACCGCCGCCGCCCAAACCATGATCGGCACCAGGGCCGATTGATCCGAGATGGCGGATATGTTCGTCAAAAAGAACGAGGCAAAAAAGTAGATTTCTGCGGCGCCCGAA
Source organism: Bryobacteraceae bacterium (assembly GCA_035469225.1). Classification (GTDB taxonomy): domain Bacteria; phylum Acidobacteriota; class Terriglobia; order Bryobacterales; family Bryobacteraceae; genus Palsa-187. The sequence continues at coordinate 1,357 of DATIRX010000307.1, read as the reverse complement.
AGGAAGGTGACGGCGACGGCGAGCCATTCGAGCTTCGTCAATTCCCTGTTGGCGGAAATGAAGAGCCAGATGCCGAGCGCAAAGAAGCAGCCATGGGTCAACAGGAACGCAGCCGCCGGCACCCGGAACATCAGAATGACGAGATAGGGCATGTCGGGGTACGTCGTGAATGACAGCACCAGCATCGTCACGGCGTTGAACACCGCGCTGTAGATGGTGAGGCCGAAAGCCAGGTGCCGCAGCGTGATTTTCTTCGTGAGCATCGCGCAAAACACGAGCCCATAAAACGCCATCTCGGCGGCCAGTGTCCAATAGACGCCGTCGAGCCATTGACCCGTGACTCCCTTGGGAACGAGCGTCATGGCGTGGATGTAGGGCAGGATGAATTCGGAGGCCTTGCCACTGCCGAAGAGAACCAGAACGAGGAAGCTCGCGGTGGCGGCAATCCAGACCGCCGGATAAAGCCGGAGCGCGCGGCCAAGGAGAAACTCTGTCGGGGAAGCCTTGCTCGCGGAATTCGCGATGACGAATCCGGAAATGACAAAGAATATCTCAACACCCACCCAGCCGAACCATGTGAAGTCCGCGGCGGACGGGTACAGAACGTCGGCGGCGACGTAGCGCTCGGAACCTGGAACGCCAATCGAAACCCAGGCCCAGGACCAGAACATCTGGTGAAAAATGGCGACGCCAACGGCGGCGGCGAAGCGCAGCGGATCCAGCAGGGGAAAATGGTTCTTCACGGGCGTGCTTCCAATCCATGAAACCGTCCCCCATGCAGATATTGGATTTCCTTCACCCAACTCTGCGAGGTAGGTCACACTTTGCCGCCCACGGTTAAATTGCTGAGATTGTCGAGCGGGTTACCGGGCGCTCAGTCGCCCGGACAGGTAGTCGCGGTCATGGCGAATCCAGTTCAACGGTGCTGCGTCGTTACCGCAGCTGATCGCGATGGCCGGAACCGGCGCGAGGCGGAGCGCCTTCGCGCTGCGTGATTCTCCTCACGGTGACGCGGTGCCGCCTTCGGCGTCCCCTTTTAGAGGTGGAACGGCCGCTCAGATGGCGCAGGCCGCAAAAGTGCGCCGCACAAATTGATCTGCCGCAACAACAGCTCTGCCGTTCTCGCTGATCCTTCTTCGGGCATCTGCTTGGAGATGCAGGGAGAGAGTCATGTCGACAGCGGGAAATGCACTTTTGTGGACGGCCGGATTCTTCTTTCTCTCGTTCGCGGCCATTTTCGTGGTCTACGTTGCCGACCGCATGCGGTCCAATCTGACGGGCAAGCCGTAGGAACGGCTGCCCGCCTTCGCTTCACAGCTCTTGATCGGTCGGTTTTGGCGCGCGGTCAGTCCGTGCG
>DATIRX010000306.1:0-2120 GCA_035469225.1 Bryobacteraceae bacterium | reverse complement strand
GTGTTCATATGCGCTGCGAGCTTCTGCCAGCTTCTCCAGCCGCTCCTGGACTACGCCCAGAGCGTGCCAGCCGACGGCGAACTTGGGAGCCGCCGCGACGGCCGCCTGCATCTGCGTGGCGGCCTCCGGATAATTGCCCGTATCCAGCGCCTTCATAGCCGCTTTCCACGGCCCGCTAGCGCGCCCGGGCGAGCCCGAATCGCTGCTGACGATGGCATAGGGATCGGCCGTGCGGCCGCTAAGCACCAGCGTGTCCAGCGTAGTGGTGGTATTCGTATATCCGTTCAGTGCGGAGATATCGACGGTGCTGGAGGAGTAGCCCGTATGCGTTGCGCGGATAAAGCATGCTCTGGTCCGCAGCGGGTCAACGTCCATCCGCCATAGATACTCGCCCTTTTTGTTGGTGATGGGGCCGGGCGCCGAGCCCGCTGCATCGCTGCAGACCCGCTCGATTCCAACGCTGAAAGCCGGAGGCGATCCATCCGGCATGGTCACTTTGCCGCGGATGATCAGGGGATAGCTCTCCGCGGCAGCAGGAGGAATGAAACCAACCAGGCTGATCGCCACACAGACTCCCGAAAATGCGCGAATCATAGCTTAGCCCTCCTGGCGATCATCATACTACCCCTCGGCAACTTCAGGCAGGATGCCAAGCTCCCGGTAAATCGGCCGAATCACAGCGCGAATCTCGGGGAGTTTCCAGTAAAACCACGCCGCGCCCGCCAGGCAGATGGCACCGGCCCCGATCATCGTCGCCTGCACGCCGATTCTGGCCGCCACCGCTCCCGCGAGCAGACTTCCGATCGGATTCATCCCCAAGATCGCCAGCGTGTAAAACGACATCACGCGCCCGCGTTTGTCGTCGGCCGCGATGGTTTGCAGGATGGTATTGCTGGCCGCCATCTGCTGCATCATGCCGAACCCGGTGACCGTCATCAGCAGCAACGAAAGTATCAGCGACCGCGAAAGGCCCAGAAACACCAGCCCGCCGCCAAACAGCAGCACGCTCATCGCAATTCTCCGCCCGAGTCCGATCACGGTTCGACGCAAGGCCAGGCCGATCGCACTCGCCAGAGCTCCCACGCCCGACATGCCGACCAGAAATCCCAGCGTGTGGGCTCCGCCATGGAGAACATCGACCGCCACCACCGGCATCAGTACCGTGTACGGCATCCCGATGACGCTCACCAATGCCAGCAACAAAAGGATCGAGCGAATGGCCGGCGATTGCACCACGTACTTCCATCCTTCCGCCAGCTCCTGCAGAGCGCTCTGGCGAGGAGCCTGCGGCCGCGCGGGTGCGACCCTCATCGCCAGCAGCGACCAGATCACGGCGATGTAGCTGATGCCGTCGATGAGAAAGCAAACACCGGCGCCGGCGCCCGCGATGATCACCCCCGCGACGGCCGGTCCCACCAGCTTGGCCCCGTTGACCATGGAGGAGTTCAAGGCAATCGCATTGCCCAGGTCGGCGCGCTCCTCGATCATTTCGATCACGAACGCCTGCCGCGCGGGCATGTCGAAGGCGTTGATCAATCCCTGGCAAAGCGTGAGGCCGATGATCCACCAGAGATTGATGGACCCGGTGAACGCCAATGCCGCCAGGATCAGGGATTGAATCATCGCCAGAACCTGCGTGATCACCAGGACGCGATGGCGGTTCCAGCGGTCCAGCCACACACCGGCGATGGGCGCCACGAAGAACGCGGGGATCTGGCCAACGAAACTGGTGAGCCCCAGAAGAAAAGCGGAATCGGTGAGCTGGTAGACGATCCAGCTGGTGGCCAGGCGGGTCATCCAGGTGCCAATGAGAGAAACACTCTGGCCCGCGAAGAATAGCCGGTAGTTGCGAGATCGCAGGGCGCGCATGCTGCGGCCCCACGCTATGGTGGTTGCCATCCCGACAACTTGATTCTATCGTTACGCTATCCCTGATACGGGAACCGATTCACCGCACGGACGCATTCTTCCAACGCTTCGAGCAAGGTCCGGCCCCAGCCGCACGGCGTATACGCGGCGACCTTCTGATTCGTCTGCTTGTCCGCTTCCGCAAAAAACAGCAGCGCGGGATCCTTGGGCGTGAAGTACTCCTTCACGGTGATGACGATCGGGATCTCTTT
>DATIRX010000305.1:0-5325 GCA_035469225.1 Bryobacteraceae bacterium | reverse complement strand
AAAAATCGACACAATAAACGCCGAAGCGATCACCGTTTTCATCCCGTATCCAAACCAGATCACCAGGAGAGGGGCAATCGCGATGATCGGCACGGTCTGGAAAAAGACCGCGTAAGGGTAGAACGATCTTTGGATCGCGCGAGAAGAAGACAGCAACACGGCGATCGCGATCCCACAGAGCGTGCTGAGCGCGAATCCAGCCAGCGCCGCGGCGGAAGTCTTGGCCATGGCGGTGGCCAATTCATCGGGATTATCCAGCAATGCGCGGAAGACGGCACTGGGAGCAGGAACCAGGTAGCTGGCGACAACGCCGCTCCGCACCATCCACTCGAGCGCGAGCGTAATAACAACGAACGGGATCAGCGGCGGCAGGAGTTTCTTCACTCTTCCTCCATGGCTCCCATCAGGAGTTTCATCTCCAGGCCCAGACGCGGATCGGAGCGCAGGTCGTTGCTGCGTTCCGGCGGCAGGTCGACGTTTCGATCGAGGCGAACCTGGCCGCCACGGCGCGTCAGCACAACCGCACGATTCGCCAGGAATGCCGCTTCCGAAATCGAGTGCGTCACGAAGATCACCGTCATGCCCTGAAGCTTCCACAACTCGCGGAGCTGCACTTCCAGGTGGAACCGGGTGATCTCATCCAGCGCCGCGAACGGCTCGTCCATCAGCAGCAGCCGTGGTTCCGTCACCAGCGCTCTGGCCAGGGACACCCGCATGCGCATCCCGCCGGAAAGCTGCGACGGGTAGCGCGCCTCGGCGTCGGCCAGCCCCACTCGATTCAGCACCGCGCGCGCTTTTGCGCGGCGCTCTTCGCGTTCGACTCCCATCAGTTCCAGGGGAAGAGCTGCGTTGTCCAGCACGTTGCGCCAGGGCAACAGGTGCGCATCTTGAAAGACGAAGGCGGTTTGGAAAACGCTTGGATCGGTGACGATGCGGCCGCCACTGGGGGGCGACAGCCGGGCGATCATCCGCAGCAGCGTCGACTTTCCGCATCCCGAGGGTCCCAGCACCGCGAGAAACTCGCCGGCGTCGATGCTGAGATCCAGGCCTTGGATCACCACCAGCGTGCCGAAAACCCGGCGAACGCCCTCCAATCGTATGCCCACGCCGGGCTGCGCCGTGGTACTAAGGTGGTCAGCCACGCCTGCCGGCCTGGACGTCGAAGATGACTTGGAATCCTGCACGCATGCGTAACGGCGCTTCTTAGATCTTACACTCGGTAGAACTTGCCGCCGATTCGTACTGAGTCGAACCCCCGAAGGCCACCGCTAGGGGTATGGCCTAGTACGTGCAATTGTCTTTGGCCATGCGCGACTCAAAATCGATCTGCCGTTATCTGTGTTCCGAGCTTGTATTCATTACCCGGCCTGACCGCCGGCGGCGGCCGGCCATGCTCGGCAACCTGGAGGAGATTGGAGAGTGGTTCGCCGAGGTCCTCACCGACTGCGCCTTCCCGCCTAACGCCCCGCTGCGGATCGTTAGCAAAGACCATCGACTGGAAGGCGTGGTAGAAGAATGCGTAGCCCGTCGGCCGCTGGGCTATTTCGTTAAGGTGAAACTCTCTCCGCAGTCCCGCTGGTCCGAACGCTGGTTTACTCCCCAGCACCTGCTTCGGCTGTGGTCCAGCGCGCCGCCTAAGGTGTCCACCTTAAAGGCCGCCTCAGGTTACTGAGGAAAGAGTTCGCGCAGATTTTTACCGAATCGGGCAAACTTGCTGCCTTAGTACGATTGGGTGAGTCCGGCTGCCGTCAGCTGTTGACGACACCGGCGGGCGCAGGTACAGCCTCGGTCCGCTTCTTCCGCTTGTTGGGGCGAAGCTTGGCGAAGGATCCGCGAAATCCTTCCATGTAAATGTAGACCACCGGAGTGATATACAGCGTCAGGAGCTGCGAAACCACCAGCCCGCCCACCACGGCCAGGCCCAGAGGACGGCGCGCCTCAGATCCGGCGCCCAGGCCCAATGCGATCGGCAGAGTGCCGATCAACGCGGCCATGGTGGTCATCATAATCGGCCGGAAACGGACCAGGCAGGCCTCGTAGATTGCATCGGCCGGCGGGACGTTATGCAGGCGCTGCGCTTCGATCGCGAAGTCAATCATCATGATTGCGTTCTTCTTCACGATGCCCACCAGCATGATGATTCCGACGAAGGAGTAAATATTCAGCTCGTCGTGGAACAATAGCAGCGTCGCCAGTGCGCCCATGCCGGCGGAAGGCAGCCCGGAAAGAATCGTGATCGGGTGGATGAAACTCTCGTAGAGAATTCCCAGCACCATGTAGATCACCAGGATCGCCATGATCACCAGCAGCCCCATGCCGACCAAGGACGACTGGAAGGCCGCTGCGACGCCCTGGAAAGTAGTGTGAACCGTATCCGGAAGCGCCTCCCGGGCGGCTTCCTCCACGCGGCCGACGGCGTCGCCGAGGGAAACTCCCGGAGCCAGGTTGAACGAGATGGTTACGGCGGGGAGCTGCCCCAGGTGGTTTACCGCCAGCGGTCCCACCGTGGTGCGGGCTTTCGCGATGGTGTTCAGCGAAACCAGCTTCCCATTGGAGGACCGCACGTACAGCATGTTCAGCGCAGTGGGATCCGCCTGATACTGCGGCAAGAGCTCCAGAATCACCTGGTAATCGTTGGTGGGTGCGTAAATGTCGGATACCTGCCGGGTGCCGTAAGCGTTAAACAACGCGTTCCCCACCTGGTCTGCCGTTACGCCCAGCGATGACGCGTGATCGCGGTCGATCTTTACGTCCACCAGCGGGCTGGAAATCAGCAGATCGCTGTTGACGTCGATCAATCCGGGAATATCTTTCAGGCGTTTTTCGAAATCGCCCGAGGCCTTATACAGCTCCTCGAGGTTCTGCGCCTGCAGCGTGTACTGGTACAGACTCCGGCTCTGCTGGCCTCCAATCCGCACCAGCGGCGGATTCTGGAAGTACGTTTTTACTCCTGGAATCTGGTTCACATACGGCCGCAGCTGGTCCATCACCTGTTCCGGCGTGTCTTTGCGCTCCGACCGCGGTTTCAGGCGAATTTGCAGATTCCCGGCGTTGCCGGCGTTGTTGCCGCCTCCGCCGGTTCGGGAGAAGTAGGCATCCACGTTCGGATTCTTGGCGATGACCTCGTTCACCTGCTGCTGCAGCCGCCCCATGATGTCAAAGGAAGCATCCTGGGAAAACTCGGTCGAAGCATTGATCTGATTGGTGTCCTGGTTCGGAATGAAACCCTTGGGAACCAATCCGTACAGATAGACCGTGATCGCCAGTGTGGCCGCAGCCGTCATCAGCGTGGCAAACCGATGCCGGATGACGCCATTGAGCGTCCAGCGGTAAAAGTCGCGGATGGCGTCGAAGCCGCGTTCGGTGAACTGGAACAGCCTGCCGTGTTTTTCGCCGGGCGGGCGCAGGAACCGGCTGCACAGCATCGGAGTCAGGCTGAGCGAAACAAATCCGGAAATCAGAATCGCCACGCTGATCACGACGGCAAACTCGTGGAACAGCCTGCCCACGATGCCGCCCATGAACAGTACCGGAACGAACACTGCCGTCAGGGACAGCGTCATCGAAAGAACCGTAAATCCAATCTCTCGGCCGCCCTCGATGGCCGCCGCCATGCGCGACTTGCCCATTTCCATGTGCCGGACGATGTTCTCCAGTACCACGATCGCGTCGTCCACCACGAACCCGACTGCCAGCGTCAGCGCCATCAACGACAGATTGTCCAGGCTGTAGTTGAGGAAGTACATCGCGGCGAAGGTGCCGACGACCGAAAGAGGCAGAGCCAGGCTGGGGATAATGGTGGCGGAAATGTTGCGCAGGAAGATGAAAATCACCAGCACCACCAGGCCGATCGTCAACAGCAGCGTGAACTTCACGTCGTTGACGGACTCGCGGATGGAGGTGGAACGGTCATACACCACGTCCAGATGGACGGACGGGGGCAGCTGCGCCCGGAACTCCGGGAACAGCGCCTTGATGTGATCGATGATCTCGACCGTGTTGGTGCCGGGCTGGCGCTGCACCTGGAACATGATCGAGCGGGTGTCGCCGTTGCCGCGGCTGATGTCATTGACCCAGGCCAGTTCCTTATCGTTCTGGATACCGTCCAGCACGCGTCCCAAATCACCCAGGCGGACCGGATGGCCATTGTTGTAGGAGACGATCAGAGACCGGTAGCCGGCCGCGTCCGTCAGCTGGCCGTCGGCTTGGACGGTATAGGCTTGATTGGTGCCCCACAGAGTTCCCGCCGGCAGGTTGACATTGTGCTTCTGGATCGCATTCGCCACTTCGTCAATCCCGATCCCGCGGGCCGCGAGCTGGTTAGGATCCATCTGGGCCCGCACGGCGAATTTCGCCGAGCCCCATACGTTCACCTGCGCCACTCCGCTGATGGTCGAAATCCGCGGGGCCAGGAGCACCTCCGCATACTCGTCCAAGGCCTGCGGCGAGAGGGTGGAGGAATTTACGCCCATGAACAGAATGGCCTGATCCGCCGGATTCACCTTCTGCAATTGCGGCGGAGCGGGCATTCCCACCGGAAGTTTGCGAACGACAGCGGCGATCTGATTCTGCACGTCCTGGGCGGCAGCGTCGATGTTGCGGTCCAGACTGAACTGCAGCGTGATATTGCTGCGCCCGCGCACACTGGTGGACGTCATGGAATCCACACCGGGAACGGTAGAGAACTGGCGCTCCAGCACCGTGGCTACCGAGGCGGCCATGGTCTCCGGGCTGGCCCCGGGCAGGCCGGCCTGCACCTGGATGGTCGGGTAATCGATGTTCGGCAGATCGCTGACTGGCAGCGTCCGGTATCCGGCCACGCCGAAAATGATAATCGCCATCATGATCAGCGCGGTCATGACGGGGCGCTTGATGAATAGTGCAGTGAGGTTCAAAGCGAAACGTTCCTAAATGTAATGTTACCTAGAATCTGGCGCGCTCAAACAGTGCCAAACGGATTACGGTGCAGAATCGCCCCGCAAGACCTGCGCGGAATCGATATCTTCTTTATTATACAGTACATACACCCGCTCAAAGCCCTCATCCGCCAATCCTGGCAGTCCATCGACCAGATCCGCCGCCTGCTTTTCGACCACCTGGGGCCCCACCAGACGGTCGGGCCGCGCCTGGAGGCGCCCAAGGCAGGTCTCCACGGGGAGATTCAGCACGATGGCCACGGCCGGACTCCGATCCTGCGCCGCCAGCGCCAGCAAGCTCCGGCGCGATTCCCTTTGGACGCTGGTTGCATCGATGACCGTCAGCCTGCCCCTTCGCAGGCGCTTTCCAGCGATGAGCCGCAGCACCTCGAACGCGTCGGCCGATGCG
>DATIRX010000304.1:0-13562 GCA_035469225.1 Bryobacteraceae bacterium | reverse complement strand
CGACTGCGCATGCCGGTCGGGGAGCAAACTGCCGGAGGGTCACTTGGAACCATTTTTTATCCCGCCCGCCCCACTGCCCGCTTCGCGGGTGGCCAGTTATGGCATCTCTTTCGCAGATTCCTCCTCGGGCGGGGTATGTCTCGTCGCCCTGGTCTGATGTCGCCGTGAGAATCTTTCCTTGCGGGTCTTGAAGGTGGCGAAATTGCACCGGCAGGCTTCGCAGCGCATGGCAGTAGCGCCCAGACGCAACAGGATTCGTGTCCAGCGCGGCGAATTGTAGTACCGCGGGCTCCAACTGGTCAATTCCTGGCGATAGCAGCGCGGACAACGCGCGTACCTCCAGGCCTGCTTGGCCCACACGCTGGTTTCCCAGCGGCTGCGGCAACGGCGGCAACGCAGCTGCGTAACGCCCACCAGGCTTTTGCAGTACTCGGCGAATCCCCGGGGATGCGAGACCCGCGCGTCGCGTATCCCGCACTGTGGGCAAGCAAGCTGCATGACAGGCCGATTCTAAACCCTTATATCGGCCCTTTTTCGTGCCGTTACATAGGAATCCACGTACGCCGAAAGGGCCTGCTGAAGCTGCGTGCGTATTCCTTTGCCCGCTTGAATCGCCAATCCCTGAATGGAAACCACGGGCAGAAGCTCGCGCGTAGTGGAGCTGATAAAGACTTCCTCGGCGGTTTCCAGATCCGCGGGCAGAAGCGTCTTCTCGGTAACGCGGATGCCGGGGATCCGAACCTCCCCGAGCAGCAGCGCGCGGGTGACCCCGGGCAGGCAGCCCGAATCGATCGGCGGCGTCCACACCTGGCCTCCCTGCGCCGCGAAAATGTTGGCCGACGTGCATTCGGCAACTTCACCGCGCTCGTTCAACAGCACCACTTCATCCAGACCCTGCTCATGCGCGCGTTCATACCAGGTGAGATTTTCTGACCAGGATAGATTCTTGGTGCCGGCAAACTCGTTGGCGGCGTAGCGCGCGTTGGGGATCAGCCCCAGCCTCACGCTGTCTCCCCAGCGATTCACATCCGCGGTGAACGCAATCACGTCAAACGGGCGCATCGGGCCGGGACCTTCGAACATGCCGCCGCGATTGCGGACGACCGCGACGCGCAGCGTGGCGTTCCAGGCTTGATTGGCTTCGATCAGACGGTGCAGCCGCTGGAACAGTCCATCCTGGTCCGGAGGAAATGGAACGCGCAGGCGCCCGGCGTCGATGCGCATCCGATCCCAGTGGCGCTCCCAGGCGAACATAACGCCGTCATACACGCGAATGGTGGAGAACACTCCCCAGCCGTTGAGCAAACCGACCTGCCCGGCCGAGAGATCCTGCGTGGCGGTATCGCGGATGTCATCGTTGTGGAGCAGATAGTGGTGCATGAGGATATACCTCATTCTATCCAGGATCTGATGGAAGACTAGTGATTGTTAGCTCTTACCGGCGGCCTTCTTCATCACAATACTGACATCGTCCGGATTGATCAGATCCGGCACAGTCCAGCCGTCCAGATTGTATTCGGCCATGCACTGCTCCGCGAAGCCCTTGTACTTCGCGGCCTGGCCGAGCGCCTCGGCCACCATCAGCACTTCAAAGCGAATGCTTTCGTGGCTGCCGAAGTAGTTGCGCTCGTAAAGCTCGTGGCGGCCGCCGAACTCGGTGCCGATGGCGTCCCACATCAACTTCATCAGCTTGATGCGCTCCTCGGCGGAGTAGTTATTCGACCCGCGCGCGTACTGGTCCAGGTACTTGCGGATCTCCGGATTCTTCAAATCGCTGGAGTGCGACGGCAGATAAATCAGCGCACTTGCCAGGACGTTCTCCACGATCTCCTTCAATTTCGGATAGAGCGTGCTGGCCGCCACGCGGTAGGCCAGCCCGGCGTCGAGGTTGGGCAGCACATAGCCGGGCGTCCAGGGCGTGGTCGCGCGCGCCATGGCATCGGTCAGGGCCCAGAAAAGATTGCGCCACGCCAGCACTTCTCCCACTTGAGCCTGAACGCCGCGGAAATCCTTGGTGCCGGTGGCCTCCACGGCCTTGAGCAGCAGGCCGGCGATGAAATCGAGCTTTACCGACAATCGCACGCAGCCGTGAAACATGAAACGCGGCAGGAAACCGGAGCGCGGGAAGAAGTTATTGACCTTGTCGATATCGCCGTAGGCGAAGACGTTCTCGAAGGGCACGAAGACTTTGTCGAAAACGATGATGGAATCGTTCTCATCCAGGCGGCTGGAGAGAGGATAATCGAACGGGCTGCCGGTGGCTGCCGCGGCCAGCTCATAGGACGGGCGGCAGAAGAGTTTCACGCCGGGCGCGTCCGTGGGCACGATGCAGACGAAGGCGAAATCCTTGGTCTTAATGGGCAGCGCGCCATTATTGGCGATGAAGTTGTAATGCGTCAGCGATGAGGTGGTGGCGACCACTTTGGCCCCGCTCACGATCAGGCCCGCGTCGGTTTCCTTCTCGACGTGCATGTAGACGTCGCGGACCTCTTCCAGTTGCTTGTTGCGATCCACCGGAGGGTTGACGATGGCGTGGTTGACGAAGGTGACTTCCTCCTGCACCTTCTTGTACCAGCGCCGGGCATTTTCGTCGTACGGAGCGTAGAAGCTGGAGTTCGCGCCCAGAGTGGCCAGAAAAGCTGCCTTGTAATCCGGGCTGCGGCCCATCCAGCCGTAGGACACGCGGGCCCATTCGGCGACCGCGTCGCGTGCGCCCACCAATTCTTCAGCCGTGTGCGAGGCGCGGAAGAACTTGTGAGTATATCCGCCGCTGCCCGTATCGGTCTCGGTGCACAGAATACTCTTGCGCTGGTCATGCAGCGCGTCGTACAGCCGCGCCAGCATCCGCACGGTGTTGCGGAACGCCGGATGCGTAGTGACGTCTTTTACGCGTTCGCCGTAAATATAGATTTCACGGCCGTCGCGCAGACTCTCGATGTATTCCTGGCCGGTGAAAGGCCGCGTTCGTCCGGCCGAAGTTGACTCACCCATGTAGTTTGAATTTCCCCTTTACGTCCGCATGCGGAACACAAAATATAGTCCCACAAGAGAGAAGACCACGTCCGGAGACCACGCCGCCAGTTGCGGCGGCAGCTCGCTCAAGTTGCCCAGCTGCTCGAAAACCTGGTCCACCGACCAATAGGCAATATAGATTGCGAAGCTCAGACCGACGCCCGCCATCGCCCCGCGGGTACCTGCCTGGAACGCGAACGGTGCCGCCACCAGAGCGAGGATGAACGCGAACAGCGGAACGGAGAATTTTTTGTAAAGCTGGACCCGCAGCGGAACCGTATCGAATCCGCTTTGCTGCAGCTCGTCGATATAGGCGCGCAGCTCCTGAAAGTTCATCTGGGGAGACTGGATGGCTTCCTTGATGAAGTAATCGGGCGTTTCCTTGAGCTCGGGAAAGACGCGGATACCGCCCATGAAATCAACCACTGCGCCGGATTCCATGCCTTTTATCTCGCGGCTCCAGCCATTCTGGAAGACCCATGCTGAGAGCGCCGGTTCCCAGCGGGCACGATCCGCCGAGATGTGCTTCTGCAATCGAAAGGTCTTCGGATCGATTTCGAAGACGTTCACTCCCGACATCACCTGCTGGTTCTGATCGAAGTACTTGTAGTAGTAAATGCGGTCTTCCTGGCCGTAAAACCACGTCCGGCGCGGGTCCAGAAAGGTTTGCGCCGGCCGGCCCTTGATCTCGGCGCGAATCGCATCTTGAATGCGGTCGGCTTCCGGAACCCAGTAATGATCGAAGGCAAACAGACCGCCGCTCAGCAGAAGCCCGCCCACCAGGATCGGCAGCGCCAGCCGGTAGACGCTCACGCCGCAGGCTTTAAACGCCGTGACTTCATTGTTCTTGGCGAGCACGCCGAACACCACCAGCACGGCAGTCATCACGCTGATGGGAGTGAAGCGGTAGATCAATCGCGGCGAAAGGAAAAACAGGTAGGTGAACACGCGCCCCATGGAGATGTGGTTCTTGATGATGTCGCTCAACAGCTCGAAGAACGTGAACACGTGGGTCATCAGCAGGAAGCTCAGCAGCCACAGCAAAAAGTAAAAGATAAAGCTGGAAAAAAGGTAGGTATCCACCACCTGCGGAAGCAACGGGAACCACATCTTGGGCTGGATGCGATCGAGCAATCGCGGAATATTTTCCTGCGGAGCGCGGCTGGCCGAACGGAACAAGCGGGTCAGGCGGCCGATATAATCACGATCGCCGGGGGCTTCCAGGCGAACCAGCAAGATAACGCCGAGCATGGCGAAAGCGATGTTGGGCATCCACACCGCGAGGCCCGCCGGCAGGGTTCCCTCCCGCGCAAAATGGATCGCCGTGATCAGTCCCATGAAATACAGGAACGCAAGACCGACGGTCAGCACGTACGCCGACGATTTTCCGGAGCGTCGCGATCCCACTCCCAGCGGAATACCGGTCAGCGCCAGCAGCATGCACGCCAGAGGCAAAGCCAGGCGCTGGTGCAGCTCGATGCGGGCCTCGAGTGTCCGCTTGGGATCGGCCTGCTCGTCATACGCCAGCCGGTACAGCGGCAGTGTGTCCATCTCGATCACGGGCTTGGACGGCTGCACCTCGCTATGCCGCTGCGCTTGCAGAACCTCGTCCCGGCCCGGCGAGGAAGTCACTTTGTATTCGGACGGGTCCTTGCCGGCCTCGTAAATGCTGGGATTGGTCAAGGAGAGCTGCAGGCGGTTCTGGGCCGCGTCGGGGACTACGATGGCTTCCGATGCCAGCGTCACGCGCGGGCTGTTCCCGTGCTCGGCGGAAGGCGTTACATCCGCCAGAAAAATGCGGCGCCAGTGCGTGGTGGTGCCGGAAGGCATGTCACTGATGTAGATAATGGTGTTCGGAAACTGCTCCTGAAAGACCCGGGCCTGGACCTCGGCGGTCAACTGGCCCGCGATGAGCTGATTCTGGATCGCATAGCGCTCGCGGATGGACCAGGGCGTCAGCCATAGCGAGGCGCTGGCCGCAATCAGCGTGGCCAGGAAACCGAAGGCCATGATGGGCGCCGCCACCCGCCGGCCGGAGACACCCGCGGCCCGCATGGCGGTGATCTCGCCGTCGCTCGATTTGCGGCTGAGCGTGATGAGCGTGCCGACCAGAACGCCCAGCGGAATCGCATAGGGGAAGGCTTGCGGAAGCACCAGCGCGAACAGCTTGCCGACCAGCCGGGGAGATCCGGAATCGCGCACCAGAAACTCGAACAGCTTGCGCGCGCTTTCCAGGAACAGAACAAAGGTGAACAGAATGCAGCCCAGCGCGGCGCTGGCGAAAATTTCGCGGAAAAGCGTGCGGCTTAACAGGCGCATAGGTTATGCGAGCGCCATCGCTTCCTTAGTTCGCGGCGCTGGGCGGAGGAACTGTGGGCGCTTTCGGCAACTGGTCCTGCGGCGGTTCCAGCTCCAGTTCCTCGAACAGCAGGCCCGGAGAAACCACCGAGGCCGGCGCCAGATACCCGCCGGCTCCCAGGATGGCCAGAGGAGCGCCGACGTTGACGAAATCGAACTGCGCGGTTTCAGAAGAAGCCGCCAGGATGTCGCGCAGAGCGCGCGTCGTCAGCCCGCGGAATCGCACCCCGCGGACCAGTTCCTCGCGGCCGTCCGGATACACGCGGTAGATCAGAATGGGAGGGCTCACCGGCCGGGCGGAGCCGCCCGATTGCGCGCTGGCCTGTGCCAGAGACTGAAGCTCGGTGCCGGTCGCCGAATAGGGGTAGTCGAGTTTACGCACCAGCATTCCGTAGGGTTTTCCGCGCGAGGTGGTCATCTCGATCAGGCGCTTTTTCAGATCCGCCAAGGGAGTTGTCTCGCTGGATTTCACGAACAGGTTTCCGATCGCCGCGGCGAACGTTCCATAGGATCCCGGCAGGCGCGCGTGGCCGTTTGAAACCGGAAATCCTTTGATCGGCTGGCGCGTGGTCAGGAAACTCTTCAAAACGCCTTTTTCAACCACGCTGACCGGCCTGGGCGGAACGCCCTCGATGTCGAAAGGATAAAATCCCAGCAGCGGTTTTCCGTTGAACGTCGATTGCGTCGGATCGTCGGTCACATCGAAGGAATCCGGCAGGACGCGGGCGCCCATGCGATTCTCCAGTTCACTGGGCTGGAAGGGTACGTTACGCCCCGGATCGGACATCGGACGGCGCGGAACGCGAAGATTATCTCCCAGCAGCTGCGCCAGCAACTGGGCGGCTGCGCGCGGCTCCAGCAGCACCGGACCGCTGTAACTTTCCGACATCGGCGCATGGACCAGGGCGCGAACGTTTTCTCCCACTTCCGCCAGCGACTTGCGCATGTCGGCTTCCGCCGGAAACTTGTCCAACTCCAAAGCTTGAATGGAGACCGCATCGTGCAGCAGCATTCCGTCGGGCGCTTGGCCTTCGGCTTTGGCGTAGACCCAGTACATGTCGTCGTTATAACGCACCGCGGTGCCTTCCGAGTTCATCAGCGTGGTGGGTCCCTGGATCAGCTGCAGTTCGACAGCGGAGGACAGGACTTCTTTCGTGCCGTTGAAGACCGCGGCCAGGCGCGACGTGCGCGCGGTCCATTCCTGATCGTCCACTTTGGGGCGGACGACTTTTCCGATACTCACCACCGGCGCGACTTTGGAGAAATCCGGCAAGGATTCCGCGGAAGCATTGGCATTATTCATCGACGCCCGTTTGCGAGCCATCGATTCCACAGCCGCTTTGAACGCCCGGTCGGTGCTGAGCCACAGTTCGCTGCGGAAATTGGCGTAGTCATCATCCAGGGGCCAGTTCCCGTCATAGCGCGATCCGGAGTAGATCCCGCTGAAGATGTGCCCGGTATTGTCGAAGTCGTAGCTGCCTACCCGAACCTCGGTTTGGGGAGAACGGAATCGATTTCGCGACACGTTCACCACCGCGCCCATCGAGGCGGATACGCGCAGCGTCTCGGCATCGGTGAGCGTATAGCTGAAGAAGTACGGAGCATCCGAGCCCGCCACAATGGCCAGCTGCTTGGAGCGCGCCAGCTCATCGTTCATGGCCCGCAGGAGCAATTCATCGGGGGGGATGGAGAGCGTGGTGCTTTGCGAGATCAGCCATGCGGCTGACGCGGCCAGGCCCGCCGCCAGCGCTGCCCCGCGCAGCATCAGATAGCGTGCCGTCACGGGCGGAGCTCCCGGATCTCCGCGCGGATATTCGAGGGCGGGGGCGACAAGTACGGCGGACGATCCCGGGAGCTGTCCTTACGCTGCACTTCGATTTCAGAAACCAGCAGTGCGGGGGCGATGGCGGACACCGGAACGTTGCCGGACTCGGCTCCGCAGACGCCGTTGAATACCGACATGCGGTTCGAAGTGGCGACGATTTTAGCGAAGCTCGCTAAAGGCGTGCCGACGATGTCTACGCCGCGGACCAGCTCATCGGGACGGCCATCGGGATACACGCGATAAACCACCAGGGGGACCACGGTGAAGGCCTGCAGACCGCGCCGCCCCGTGGTGGTGTAGCCGCTGCTGACTTCGTCGAAGTACAGCCCGTAGGGTTTGTTCTGGCGCTTCACTTCATCGATCAGCATCTTGCGCAGATCGGCATCGCTCACCTGTTTGGTGGATTCGACGATCAGATTGGATTGCCGCGACACAATTTCATTGCCGGGGGACTTGCGGCCGTGGCCGTTGGAGTTGGCAAAGCCCTGGATGGGCGAGCGCGACATCAGGAAGGTCTTGAGAATTCCCTTGTCCACCACCGTGACCGGCCGCGCCTTCACGCCTTCATCGTCATAGAGGTAGTAGCCGTTCAGCGTGACGTCGCCGAACTGCTTGCGGGTAGGATCGAAGATCACGCTGAGGAAATCCGGCAGCACCGGAAGGTTGACGGACTTGGTAAAGGTCTGGCCTTCGGACTCGTCTTTCTGCCGATGGCCTTCGATGCGGTGCCCGAAAATTTCGTGGAACAGCACGCCCGCGGCGCGCCCGGAAAGGATCGCCGGTCCCACGTAGGGATCGGAAAGCGGGGCCTTCAGCAGACCGGTGAGATTCGCGCCGGCTTTTTGTACCGCGGCCAGAATCTCGGCATCCTTGGGGAGCTTGGTGGGATCGTCGGTTTCAAAACTCTCCATGGTGGTGAGATCCATCCCGTCCTGCGCTTTGCCGTTGGCCACGATGATCATGCGCGTAAACGGCCGGCCATGCTCCAGACGCGTTCCATCGGTGGTCACCAGGATCTGGGTGGTGGTTTTGGTTTCGAACTGCACGGTGGAATCGAGAGCGCCGGGATATTTGGAAAATTCCGCCGAGAGCTTGCGCAGCCGCGTGGCCCACTCAGCCGCGTTGAATTTGAGCGGCGCAGGGGAGGAGAAGAATACCTGCGGATCTTCCTTGTCGAAATCGTCGGAAGTGTCCACGGCTGCGGTGCGAAGCTTTTCGTCGCCCTTCAGCCGGATCAGCCGTTGCGAGGCGCTGCGGTACACGCGGTCGGTGGCCAGCCACACGGCCTGCCGGATCGCGGCGGCATTGTCTTCGAGCGCAATGGGCGTCGCCACGGTGAAGCGCGGGCGGTTCTCATTCGCCACCAGGTGATAGTTATCGAACTGCGGGGTGCCGTTGCGCACGGTCACATCCAGGTAGCGGCTCTGATTGTGCTGTTGGGTTTCCAGCGAGCCGCGGCTGGCGACCATCACGTAGGAATCCGTGCTGGTGACTTCATACGACATGAAGTAGGGCGGCGGCTGGCCCTTCTGCTTCAAAATAGTGAAGTTGCGGTCCAGCTCGTCGGAGAGGATCTTCACCAGGGGAGTCTGCGCGCAAGCGCAGCTGGAAACAAGTGCGAATAGGGCTGTTAGTGAACGCACGACCCCCTCAGCATACCAGGGTTGGAATCGCTTTCGATCCTACCGGGACTCGGCTCGCGGGACCTGCGGCGCCAGGGCCGTCGGCGGCGGCCGGCGCCGGACGAACACGCGGTACTCGACGCCGAAGTTCTTGTTCTCGATGTAGCCTGCCCCTGCCGATTGCCAGTGATTCTGCTTCTGGCGGGCTTCCGGGTCGCTCATAAACAGCTCAAAAGATCTCCGGGCCGACCAGGCATGCAGAGAATCCGTCTGCTTGCGGTCGAATTTTCCCACTGCCAGAGTAGGGTCGAGAGTCACGGCCATTCCGCGTCTTAGAGGAGTCGTCATGGATGATCCTGAGCGGACCAGGGCCTCCCCGGCGTACACCCGCAGTGTTCGCTGCATCGTCCCGAAGCGGTACAACCCGGGGCGGGTAAATTCCGTAATGGTATCGGCGAGCCCTACCTGAATCCTGCTGCCTTCGGGCAATTGCAGGACTTCGATCAAAGCCTCGCCCCGCTCGATGTCGACGTGAGTGTCGGACAGTTGGGTGTTTCCCATGCGCACCTGGGAGTTTTCAGCGAGCCGGAGGACGACGCCGGGAGCCAGCAGCAGTTCGGCCCGGCCCCGGCCGGCGGTGGAGAGAGTTTCTCCGTCTTTCATCTGCGGGAAGCGCGTGGCTTTGAGGACAACGCGCCGGCCGTCCACCAGGGCGGGCCCTTGCACGTAGGTGATCAGGCCGGCCTTGGCGCTGACCACCTTTTGCCCGACCACAGCAGTAGCAGCGCAGAAGATGAGCAGCCCAAGTTTTACGGGGCAGGCCATATGCCACGGCCATTCTAGCGCCTATCGAGGCCGATCGCGCGTCAGGCCGGCACGGAAATCATGCCTCGGTCCCTAAACCCACTCAGCGCCAGGCCGTAGCGGCCGCGCACGCCGGTTTTTTCAAAGATGTGCTTCAGGTGAATCTTGACCGTCCCCGGCTGGATTCCCAACTCGTGCGCGATTTCCTTGTTCTTGAAGCCCTGCTCGACCAATTCCAGGACCTGCTGTTCGCGGGAAGTCAGCTCGCTCCGCGGATAACGGTCTGAGCGGCTGGAATCGCGGAACACACAGTCCTCCATCCAGCTTCGTCCTGCCGCCACAGTGCGCAGGCAGGCAATGATCGACTCGACCCCGGCCGATTTCCGGAGGATTCCCCGGGCCCCGGCCTGCAAGAACCGCAGAGCCTCGGCTTCTGTAACCGAAACGCCCCATACGACGATTCCGGTGCGCAGAGGTGTTCCATCCTTGGCGTGAATGTCCGTCAACCAGTCCAGAATCGCCTGAATCCCGAAGCCCTTGTCCAGAATCATTACGTCCGGACTCTGGTTCCGGACGGCTTCGGCGGCCTGCGGGAGAGATTCCGAAGCGACCAGAAACTTGAGATCCGGAATGCCCCTCAACAGGTTCCGGATACCCTCCGCCGTGACCGGCTGAGTGTCGCAAATCGCTATGGATCTCGCGGATTGGGGATTGGGATTGGTCCCGGTGGCGGCCGCCAACTTCCCGATGTCGATGCCGGTAGTGTCCATAATGTCTTATGTTTCGCGGCGCGCTATTCCCACGCCGGCCTTCTCTTACCTCTGTCATAGTTCAGGGAAGCTGTGGAGTCTCTCATGCTATGATCGCTTCTAGTCGATTTACTTCTTTGGAACGCATTCCAAACTGGTCTGGGCGACCAAATGCAGAACCCTGATTCCCGTGCGGATGTACTCAGGCGGGGCGTCGTCATCAGTCCCAATTCGCGCATGGTCCGGGACCTGGCCCCGCTGCTGGAATCGCATCTGGCCGGTAGTTCCATCAACTTTGTCAACAGTTACCCCGCCCCGCGCGATATAGCCAGCGCACTGGGCGGCGGATCCTTGCAGGTGGTTTTTCTGGACGTGGCTTCCGATCCGGAGCGCGCCCTCCAACTGATCGGCGAAATGGTACGCCTGGGCGGACAGGTCCACGTACTGGCCCTGCTTTCGGGGAATGACCCGGATTTCATCCTGCGCTGCCTGCGCGCCGGTGCGGCAGACTTCCTGCAGGAACCTTTTACCCACGAACAGCTGGATGCCGTCCTGAGCAAGCTCGCCCGGCTCCAGCCAGTGGCGGAAACGCCCGGAACCGATCCCGTCAAGATCATCGCGGTGATGCCGGCCAAGGGAGCCTGCGGAGCCACCACCATCGCCTGCAACCTGGCCTTCTATTGGAAGCGCATGGGCGCCAAGCGAGTCCTGCTGGCGGATCTGGACCCCCTTACCGGCACGCTTTCGTTCCTGTTGAAGATCAAATCGATTTACAGCTTTCTGGATACCCTGCAGCGCGCCCATGAACTGGACGCCGATCTGTGGCGGGCCATGGTCACCACGGTGAGCGGCGTGGATGTCCTGCTGGCGCCCGAGCTGATTACAGAAAACCCGCCGGAGCTGAATGATCCTTCGCCCATCCTCGAATACGCCCGGCACGCCTACGACGTCGTGGTGATCGATGCCGGCAGTGTCTACGGAGACTGGAATCTCAACCAGGCGCGCGCGGCGCACGAAGTGCTGCTGGTGACCACCAACGAACTTCCGGCGTTGCAGGCCGCCCAACGGGCTTTGTCGTATTTAGACGCCAATCGGGTGGGCCGCTGGAAGATCCGCCTGCTGGTCAACCGCTATCAGAAAGATATCGGCCTCAGCCGCGAGGTGATTGGAACGGCGCTCCATACCGAGGTGTTCGACAGTATCCCCAGCGACTACGAGTCGGTGCAGAAGGCGCTGATGGAAGGAAAACCCGTCCCGGCCAATACGCCTTTCGGCAAAAGCCTCACCCAGGTGGTGGAGCGTTTGGGCGTCCACAGTGGCGAGGCGACCAAGAAGGGTTCTTCCCTGGGCGGATTGTTCGGGCTGTTTTCGAAGACCTCCAAATGACTGCTCCCAACCTGACATTTGCCTTCGAAGTCCGCGCGCAGGTCGGCCCGCCGCTCGATATCGGACCGGTTCCTGGAGGACGCCGCCGCATCATCCCGATTCTGGGTGGAACGTTCGAAGGTTCCGGCATGAAGGGGCGCGTGCTGGCGGGCGGCGCCGATTGGCAGATCGTGCGCGCCGACGGTCTGGCCGAGCTGGACACGCGCTACACGCTTGAAACCGACGACGGCAAGCTCATCTATGTGCAGAATCCGGGCATCCGGCACGCTCCACCGGAAGTGACCGCGAAGCTGATGGCCGGACAGCCGGTCGATCCCTCGCTGGTGTATTTCCGCTCGGCTCCGAAGTTCGAAACGTCGGCGCCGGAATTGGCCTGGCTCATGCGATCGATCTTCGTGGGCGCCGGCGAGCGTGCTCCGTCCGACGTGGTGCTCCGGTTCTGGAAACTGGCGTAGCGTCCCGGCCGGTCTGAAGACCGGCCCTACTTCAGCATCTCTACGATCTTCTGCCGCATCTGAGCCGTCAGCTCGGCGCGCTGATGCGTGGTCATTCCGGCGGTAGAAATGGGCTGGCCGATCCGCAACGTGACAGATCCCCGATGAAACGTGAGGGTGTGCATCTTCAGGATGTTGCGCAGACCGATCATCGCCAGGGGCACCACTGGAATCTGCGCGCGGATGGCCAGGAAGGCCGCGCCGTCCTTGAATTCCTGCAGCACGCCCGACTCCGAGCGTCCGCCTTCCGGAAAGACCAGAGTGCTGCGTCCGTCATGCAGCAGCGCGGCGGTGTGTTGCAGAGTCTTGATGGCCGAACGCGGATCTTCCAGGGGCACCAGAACGTGGCCCGCGGTCTTCAGGTGGGTGCCCAGGAAGGGAATCTTGAACAGCTCCGCTTTGGCCAGGAACAGAAAATCTTCGGGGATATTCCCCAGGACCACCGGAATGTCCATGTAGCTGACGTGGTTGGAGACGAACACGTAGTTGCCTCCCGGCTGGATGCGGTCCAGGCCTTCCACCGTCACCTTGATGCCGGCGATGCGCACCAGGGAGCGCGCCCAGGCGCGGGCCACTTTGAGCTGCCGGGGCGGCGTCCGGTCGAATAGAGAGATAACGAAGCTGACAACTCCGAAGCATGCGGTGGAAAGAATGATCAGAGGGATGACGTAGATCCAGCTCCAGAGAACGGCCATCGCTTGTTTCATTATTGCCAACGCCCGCCGGTCGTGGCCAGGAAAAGCCCGCGCGCTTCGCCCACGACGAACAGGGAACCGGTGACGACGATCACATCTTCCGGAAGCGCGGAAGCGCGCGCGTAATCGATGGCCGCTTTCACCGTCGGTTGGACGTGCCCGCGTCCGGCAAATTCGGAGAGAGTCTCGGGCCGCAGCGCGCGCGGCGTATCCGGCGCGGTCAGGACCAGCTCCGCCGCCAGCGGGAACAAGATGCCGGCCACCTCGTCGATGGCTTTATCGCGCATGGCCCCGTAGATCAGCCACAGGCGGCGGCCGCCGTAGAAGCGTTCCAGATACCGCGCCAGGGCGCGCGCTCCGGCGGGATTGTGCGCGCCATCCAGGATAATGTCAGGATTCGGCGAAACGTGTTCGATCCGTCCGGGCCAGCGCGCCTCGGCGATACCGCCGGTAGACACGCCCAGCGCACGGAGAGTCAAGGCAGCGGTGACCGCGTTGTCCACCTGATGTTCGCCCGCGAGCGGGCAGACGATGCCGGAGAACCGCGAACCCCGGGCATCGATAACAAGATTGCGGATTTCAAAGTCTTCGAAGTGCGTGACCGGAACGTGCAGCCC